>JAHWKC010000155.1 GCA_019348095.1 Pseudomonadota bacterium
TCTTCGTCCGGATACCCCTTAGCGCTGCTTATGCGTCGGGACTATCGTCTCGTTCATGGAGCTCACCCTCCGCTTGCTGCGAACCATCCGTGAGATCGCCGCTCGGGGAACCATCGCGGCGGCGGCAGACGCGCTCGGCTACACCGCCTCCGCGGTGTCCCAGCAGGTGGCCGCGCTCGAGCGGGCGACGGGGCTTCCGGTGCTCGAGCGGGTCGGACGCAGCGTGCGCCTGACCGACGTGGGTCGGGAGCTGGTGCGCCACGCCGACGACATCCTCGCCAGGGTCGAGGCCACCGAGGCCGCCCTCGAGGAGGTCGCTGCCGGCCCCAGCGGCGAGGTGCGTCTGGCCGTGTTCGAGTCGGTGGCGTCGGCGCTCATCCCCGACGTCGTCACCCTGCTGGCTCACCGGCATCCGAATCTGGTGGTCGGGTCCCGTGAGCTCGACCCGGACGAGGTGCCGGACGCCCTCCGGTTGGGAGAGGTCGATCTCGCCTTCGTCCTCGACTACCCCCACGCGCCGGGGCCGCGGGAGGACGGCCTGGAGTACCTGGTGCTCGGCCGGGAGCAGTTCCGCCTGGTGGTCCCGGCGACGGAGGAGAGCGACCCCGTGGTCGACCTGGCGTCGCTGTGCCACCGTCCGTTCGTGGCCTCGCCGGCGCACATGAGCTGCGGGCGCTGCGTGGTGCAGGCGTGCCGGGAAGCCGGGTTCGAGCCCATCGTCCGCCACGAGGTAGACAGCTACCCGGCCGCCCTCCGCCTCGTGGCCGGTGGCGCCGGCGTGGCGCTGGTCCCCGATCTCGGGCTCGTCGACGTGCCCGCCGGCGTGGCCGTCCGCGACCTGGCCCAGACCGTCTATCGCACCATCGAGCTTGCGTACCGCCGAGCGAGCGGCGCGCGGCCGGCGGTGCGGGCGGTCATCGACGGCGTCGTCGAGGTGGTCCGCGGTCACCGGCGTGATGGTGCCGGACACCTCGGTGACGGCGACCGAGGGGGCGTCGGCGGCCGGCGCGGCGATGGCCGCGGTCAGCGAGCCGATCGCCGGGTCCTGGCCGAAGATCACCATCTTCAGGTTGCGATCGAGGTTCTTGAGCACGTCCTTGTCGGTCGCCGAGACCTGCTTGGCCGGGATCCGCGCCATCTTGGCCACAATGGTCTCGATCTCCTCGATGTCGATCAGCGACTTGCGCACCTCCAGCGGCAGCAGCCGCTGGCGCGCGCCGGCCTCGTCGATCACGTCGATCGCCTTGTCCGGCAGCAGGCGGTCGCCGATGTGCTTGACTGACAGCTCCACCGCCGCCTGCAGCGCATCGTCGGCGTAGGTCACGCCGTGGTGCGCCTCGTACTTGGGCTTCAGGCCCTGCAGGATCTCGAACGCCTCGCCCACGGTCGGCTCGACGATGTCGATCTTCTGGAAGCGCCGTGCCAGCGCCCGGTCCTTTTCGAAGATGCCGCGGTATTCCTGGAACGTGGTCGAGCCGATGCAGCGCAGGTCGCCCGAGGACAGCGCCGGCTTGATCAGATTGCTCGCATCCATCGTGCCACCGCTGGCACTGCCGGCCCCGATGATGGTGTGGATCTCGTCGATGAACAGCACCGCTTCGGGCACTTTCTTGAGCTGCGCGAGCACGCCCTTGAGCCGCTTCTCGAAATCACCGCGATACTTGGTGCCGGCCACCAGCGCGCCCAGATCGAGCGCGTAGATGGTCGCGCCGGCCAGCACCTCCGGGACGTCCTCGTCGACGATGCGCTTGGCCAGGCCTTCGGCGATGGCGGTCTTGCCGACGCCGGCCTCGCCGACGTACAGCGGGTTGTTCTTGCGACGGCGGCACAGCACCTGGATGGTGCGCTCGACCTCCTCGCTGCGCCCGACCAGCGGGTCGATCTTGCCTTCGCGCGCGAGCTGGTTGAGGTCGATCGCAAACTCGGCGAGCGCGTCGGCCTTACCTTCACCCTCGCCGCCCTCGATCGGCTTGGCCTCGCCGTCCTCGTGCTGGCCGCCCTCGTCCCCGCCCTGCTTGGCGATGCCGTGCGAGAGGTAATTGACCACGTCCAGCCGCACGATGTCCTGCTGGTTCAGGTAGTAGACCGCATGCGAGTCCTTTTCGCCGAAGATCGCCACCAGCACATTGGCGCCGGTGACCTCCTTCTTGCCGGAGGACTGCACGTGGTAGACCGCCCGCTGCAACACCCGCTGGAACCCGAGCGTGGGCTGGGTGTCGCGGTCGATCTCGTCGGGCAACACCGATACCGAGGTGGCGATGGCCTGTTCGAGGTCGCCGCGCAGGCGCGGTGAATCGACGCCGCAGGCCTTGAGCACGGCCTCCGCGGAGGGGTTGTCGAGGAGGGCCAGGGTGAGGTGCTCGACCGTCATGTACTCGTGACGCGCCTCGCGGGCGCGCTTGTAGCACTGGCCGATGCTGTACTCGAGATCCTTGCTGAACATGGGGCGGATGCCTCCGAAGAACTACTGCGACGCTAAATGGGGACAGTCATCGGTGTTTCCACTTCGCCCGCGTGGGCCTGCGCGGCATTGCTGGCGTCGGGTTCAGGTCTCGTCCAGCAATCCTGCTAGACCGTTTTAGGCCTTTTCCATCGTGCACAGCAAGGGATGCTGATTGAGCCTTGAGAATTCATTCACCTGCGCCACCTTGGACTCTGCAACTTCGCGCGTGAACACGCCGCAGACGCCACGGCCGCGGGTGTGGACGTGGAGCATCACCTGGGTGGCCTTTTCGGCGTTCATGGGGAAGAAGCGCAGCAGCACTTCCACCACGAAATCCATGGGGGTGTAGTCGTCGTTGAGCAGCAGCACGGAGTACAGCGGCGGCCGGGCGACTTCCGGCTTGCCGGTCTCGACCAGTGCGCCGTGACCATGCTCGTGATCGCGATCGGTGTGTCTGGGCATGGGCGAATTATAAGCGGCACGGCGCGATTGCCCGATAGACGCGTGCCGGGGGCAGCGGCAGAATGCCGGCATTCTTCCATCGGGGCTCCCATGCGTCCTGCCATCTCCCTGGTCGCAATCGCCCTGCTGGCGGCGTTGCCGCCATGCAGTCCGACCCGAGCCGACGAGCTTCCCGCCCAAGAGGCGCCGACTGCCGGCGCCGTGGCCTCGCCGGCGGCCGATCCGCGGATCGGCGCGCAGCTCGACGAGCGGAGATACCGTTATGAGGTCGACCGCGATGGCGACTACCGGCTGACCGTCGACCTGGACCAGGGCCGCAGTCAGCTGGTCTACGTGATCTCGGCGGTCGAACGCTTCGGTGCCCACCGCGTCCGCGAGATATGGGCGCCGGCCTATCGCAGCGACGCAGAACGTTTCCCCGAGGAGGTGGCCAACCGCCTGCTCGAGGATGCGCAGATGCAGAAGCTCGGTGGCTGGGTCAAACAGGGGGACGTGGCGATGTTCGTGATCAAGATCGCCGCCGACGCCAGCACCCGGGCGCTTGACGACGGCATCGACCATGCGATCCGTGCCGCCGACCGGATGGAAATCGAACTGACCGGCGGCACCGATGAATTCTGAAATGGCGGCGTTGCCTGGCACCCCACGCATGAGCGCCCCAGCTGCATGAGCTACCGTGAAGGCCGCTTCTGGCAACCCGATGTGACCGTGGCCACCGTCGTGGTGGACGACGGGCGACTGCTGATGGTCGAGGAAAGCGTCGGCGGCCGGCTCGTGCTGAACCAGCCGGCCGGCCACCTGGAGCCCGACGAGACCTTGTTCGAGGCAGCCCTGCGCGAGACCCGTGAGGAGACCTGCTGGGATGTGCGGCTGACCGCGTTCGTCGGCGCCTACCAGTGGAAGGCGCCGGTGCAGGCCGACGGCAGCGGCGGTCGCCATTTCCTGCGCTTCGCGTTCGCGGCCGAACCGGTCAGGCACGACCCCTCGCGCCGGCTCGACGAGGGCATCGTGCAGGCGCTGTGGCTCACTCCGGGCGAGCTCGAAGCCGCCCACGCCCGGCACCGCAGCCCGCTGGTATGGCGGGCCGCGGCCGATTACCTCGCCGGTCGCCGGCAGCGGCTCGACCTGCTGCAGCACCTGGCATGACCAGGGCGGTGAGCGCTGCCGCCCGCACCATTGTGGGGATGTCCGGCGGCGTGGACTCGTCGGTGGCGGCGTTGCTGCTGCGGCGTGGGGACCCCGCAGGACCCCACGAGCATGCCGATACATCGGTCGCCGGGCTGTTCATGCAGAACTGGGCCGACGACGGTACCGGCGACTGCCGTGCCGAGGACGATCGCCGCGATGCGGTTGCGGTCAGCGGCCGGCTCGGCATGCCGATCCACTTCCGCGATTTTTCGGCTGAGTACTGGAACGGGGTATTCGAGCACTTCCTCGCCGAATACGCGGCCGGGCGAACGCCCAACCCCGACGTGCTTTGCAACCGTGAAATCAAGTTCAAGTATTTCCTCGATGCCGCGCGCGAACTCGGTGCCGAGTTCATCGCGACCGGACATTACGCCAGGGTCGAGCGCAGTGGCGGGCGCCACCTCCTGCTGAGAGCCGAAGACCGCGGCAAGGACCAGAGCTATTTCCTCCACCAGCTCGGCCAGGCGCAGCTGTCCGCCACCCGGTTCCCGCTGGGCGCTCTGCTGAAGCGCCAGGTGCGGCGCATCGCCGGGGATGCGGGCCTGCCGACCGCCGGCAAGAAGGATTCGACCGGCATCTGCTTCATCGGCGAGCGCGACTTCCGCGAATTCCTCGGCCGCTATCTGCCTGCGCGCGCCGGGGAGATCCGCACGCCGCAGGGGCAGGTCATCGGCGAACATCCCGGCGCCTTCTACTTCACCATCGGCCAGCGCGAAGGCCTCAACATCGGCGGCGTGCGCGGCTTCGAGGCGGCGCCCTGGTACGTGGTCGGCAAGGACGTCCCCGGCAACGTGCTGTACGTCGCCCAGGGCGCGGACAATCCCTGGCTGCAGTCCGGCGCACTATGGTCCGAGCCGGCGCACTGGATCGCCGGCGCGCCGCCAGCCGAGCGTTTCGCATGCACCGCGCAGACGCGTTACCGTCAGTCCGACCAGCCGTGCGAGGTCTCGGTGCGCGACGATGGCACCTTGGCCGTGCGGTTCGCCGATCGGCAACGCGCGGTCACCCCGGGCCAGTCGCTGGTGTTGTATGACGGGCCCGTCTGCCTCGGCGGCGCGGTGATAGCTGCCACCGATGCTCCCCTTGAAAAGAACAACGACCAAAGGCACCTGCTGCATGAGTGAGCCCCGCTCCACCACCGCCCGATTCAACCCCATGTCCGACCGCGTGCTGGCGCTTGCCGGGCTGGTGCAGGCGCTGGCGCAGGTGCGTCGCATCGCCGACACCGGGCAGGCCGACGCCGCCGTGCTCGGCACCGCACTGGACTCGGTGTTCCAGATCGACGCGGCGTCGCCGGCGCAGGTCTACGGCGGCACCGGCTCGCTGCAGCCGGGACTGAAGCTGCTGCGCGACTACTTCGAGAGCCAGCCGCGCGACGAGCAGCTGCCGCGGCTGGCGCTGGCGGTGATGCAACTGGAACGCCGCTTCGTCGGCGACAGCGACATGGCCGCGCGTGTGCAAGCCGGCATCCTGGCCCAGGCCGCGGCCGCCGAGCGCCAGGGCAACACGCATCCGGAGGTACTGTCGGCACTGGGCAGGCTGTATGCCGAAACCCTGAGCCACCTGCGTCCGCGTGTGCTGGTACAGGGAAATCCCCACTATCTGGCCCAGGCCAGCGTGGTCGCCGAGGTGCGCGCCGTGCTGCTGGCAGCGGTGCGCTCGGCGGTGTTGTGGCGGCAACTCGGCGGCAGCTTCTGGGACTTCCTGCTGCGCCGCAAGCAGCTGGCCGCGGCGGTGCGGGCGCACCTGGGCTGAACCCGTCCTCGCGTGCTTCGATTGTAGGAGCGACGTGAGTCGCGATTACGTCGGCAACCGATCGCGACTCACGTCGCTCCT
>JAHWKC010000156.1 GCA_019348095.1 Pseudomonadota bacterium
AACGGCATCGACGACGACGAGTGGAGCCCAAAGAGCGACAAGCACATCCCCTTCAAGTTCGACGCGAAAAAGCTCGCGGGCAAAGAGAAGAACAAGAAGGCGCTGCTCGAGCAGGCGCGGCTCCCGTACCGCGAGCGCGTGCCCGTTATCGGCCTTGTCTCCCGCCTCGTCTGGCAGAAAGGCTTCGACCTCTGCTTCGAGGCGCTGCCCGCGCTCAAGGGCGCGCGCTGGGTCGCCATCGGCCGGCTCGACATCAACACCAGCGGGCTGCTGCTGCTGACCACCGACGGCGAGCTGGCCAATGCGCTGATGCACCCCTCCTTCGAGGTCGAACGTGAGTACGTCTGCCGCGTGCGTGCACCGGAAGGCCAGGACAACGTCTCCGAGGACCTGGTCGAGCGCCTGCGCCGCGGCGTCGCGCTGGAGGACGGCCAGGCGAAGTTCGACGAGATCGAGCAGATCGGCGGCAGCGGCGTGCACGACAGGGGCGGGCACGACTGGTTCCGCGTGCTCCTCAAGGAAGGCCGCAACCGCGAAGTCCGCCGGCTGTGGGAGTCGCAGGGTTGCCAGGTCAGCCGGCTCAAGCGCATCCGCTACGGCACAGTCGACCTGCCGCGCGAGCTGTTGCGCGGCCATTCGCAGGAGCTGCCGACCGACAGGGTCGAGAAGCTGCGCCTGGATCTCGGCCTGGAAGACGCTGCGCCGTCGGCGCTGACCCTGCAGCCGGTGATCGGCCAGCGCAAGGCCGCCAAGTCGACGATCAACCTGTCCAACACCGGCGATCGAACCAGCGGATATGTCAGCGGCCACAACAGTGCGTCCGATGAAGGGCGCGAGCTGCGCCGCTTCGACCACGTGCGCGAGGACCGCGGCCGCGGGCGCGGCGCACCCACGCGGCACGGCGGACTTACCGTCAGCGGCGAGGCCGCCGCCAAGCAGGCCCACAAGCCGTTCAAGCAGCGCCAGGACAAGGGCTCGCGCGCGCTGCCCGAGGGCAATCCCGCGGCCTTCCGCACCTGGTACGTGCCCGAGGGTGTGGATACCGGGCCGAGCGGTCACCGCAATGCCGATGGCCGGGGCCCGAAGAAGCCCTACGGCAAGAAGCCCGGCGGGCGACCGGGTGGCGGTGGCGGTACGGCTTCGCGGGGCCGCAGCGAACGCGGTCCCGGCGGCGGGCAAGGCCAGGGACAGCGCGGCGCGCGTCAGCACACCGGCGCACCGAGCTTCCCCTCCGACCACGCCAATCCCGGCAGTTTCAACCCTTATGGCGACAAGCCGCGCGCGCCCCGGCCCGCCGGTTCCGGCAAACCCGGGCCTCGCCCCGGTGGCAAGCCGGCGGGAAAGCCCGGCGGCAAACCCTCGGGCAAGCGCCGCGGCGGCCGCGGCCCGCGCGGCGACGGTTGATCGAACCTGCGCGCAGCCGCAGAGGCTGCGGCCTCACACGCGCAGCGTCGACGACTGCGGGGGTGGTGTCCCGACCCCGTGTCATCGTGGACCAGGCGACCGCCACTGACGACAAGGCGCGCAGCAACTACGAAAAAGGCCGCAGGGGTCACCTGCAGCCTTGACTGCCGGTACCGCAGCGCAGCACCGCGGTGCTGCGCTGCTAAGGCTCTCAGAGCTCGATCAACTCCGCGCCCTTGACCAGCCGGACCTCCTCGACCACCAGCGCGCCGGCGCCGGCGAATGCTTCGGCGCCGCTCATCGAGCCGCCGTCGACGTCATCGTCGAAGTCCACCGAGGCCTGCGCCCGTGCCTGCACGACGATGTCATGGACGCCCGAGGACAGGTCGGTCATGGCGAAGTTGAAGGCATGCGCGTTGAGCGTCTTCAGGATCAGCTGAAGCTCCTCGGCATCGAGGCAGTCGACCGCGCCAGTGGTCAGGTCGGCGGTGCAGTTCAGGCCGGCGAACTCGGCGGCCAGCGTCTGCACGCGGTCGCAGAACACCACGCCTTCGGCGGGGGCGCCGTTGGCATCGATGCTGCCGGTGGGCTCGGCGATGCGCTCGCCATCGACCACCACCCGCACCGCGATGTTGGCGCGGGCAGTCGACGATGACTTGCTGCCGCCCGAGCTCCTGACCGTGGTGTCGGTGACGATGCCGCACTGCATCGACACATCGAACAGCAGGTCCTTCTGGTTGGCGGTCTTGATCTGGGTGTGGAGCACATCGACCCAGCCGGTATCGCCATTGGTGGCTCCATCACTGTAGGCCGATTGAGACAGCGCGATCAGCGGCTTGATCGTCACCGCGGCCTTGGCCGACTGGGCATGGGCGGCACCGACCATGCCACCCGCGCACAGCACCACGACTGCTGCTATCAGCTTTGACGTTTGCATTTTTGAATCCCCTAGCATGGGCCGGCATCGCCTCTGCGATTACCGACGGTTGTCGCGCCCCGTTGCCCGCAATCCGTCCCGGCCGAGGCGCAGCGCCGGGGACGTGGGCTTCCGGGACAACGCGGGGTTTTCCAAAAACCGGCCAGCACGGTCGCAAGAGCCGCGTGGGCCGCGGCTGCTGCCCGGTCCAGCGGTTTGCGGTCTGCTTGTTCGACCCTGGCGGCGGCCGCAAGCCGCTAGCCGGTCGGCTCCTGCTTGAGCCGCGCCAGCATCGGCTCGACCAGGTCCATCGGCAGCGGGAACACAATCGTCGAACTGCGCTCGCCGGCAATCTCGGTCAGCGTCTGCAGGTAGCGCAGCTGGATCGCGCGCGGGTCGGCGCCGAGCAGCTTGGCCGCCTGGACCAGTTTCTCGGCGGCCTGCTGCTCGCCCTCGGCGTGGATCACCTTGGCCCGGCGCTGGCGTTCGGCCTCGGCCTGGCGGGCGATCGCGCGGACCATGGTCTCGTTGATGTCGACGTGCTTGATCTCGACGTTGGCGACCTTCACGCCCCAGGCGTCGGTCTGCTTGTCGAGCACCTCGCGGATGTCGTCGTTGAGCTTTTCGCGATCGGCGAGCATCTCGTCCAGGTCGTGCCGGCCCAGCACCGAACGCAACGTGGTCTGGGCGAGCTGGCTGATCGCCTCGTAGAAATGCTCGACGTTGATGATCGCGTTCTTCGGGTCGATCACGCGGAAGTACACCACCGCGTTGACCTTGACCGAGACGTTGTCGCGCGAGATCAGATCCTGCGAGGGCACGTCCATGACGATCGTGCGCAGGTCCACCCGGACCATCTGCTGCACCACCGGGATCAGCAGGATCAGGCCCGGGCCCTTGACCTTCCAGAACCGGCCGAGCTGGAACACGACCCCTCGTTCGTACTCGCGCAGTATCTTGATCGCACTGAACAGGAACAACGCGATCAGCAGCAAGGCCGGCAGGTACAGCATCATCAGGCTCATGGCTCGACTCCTTGGTCGGGGGTAAGGGGGACGGGTGCCATGTCGAGCGGTTCCACGCGCAGGACCAGGCCTTCGATCGCGAGTACCCGGAGCGTCTGTCCGGCCAGCACCGGCACCTCGGAGGTCGCATGCCAGACCTCGCCGCGGATGCGCACGCGGCCGTGTCCGGTGAAATCATGTAGTGCGGTGGCGGCCTGGCCGAGCAGTTCATCCACACCGGTCGCCACCGGCCGCTTGCGCGACTGCGCCGCGAACCAGATCAGCCCCATGAAGGCCACCGCGCTGGCCACGCCGATACCGACGATGAGCGCCACCGGCACGCCGAAACCGGGCACCTCGGTGTCGTAGAGGATCACCGAGCCGGTGATCAGCGCGATCAGTCCGCCAATGCCCAGCGCGCCGAAACTCGGCGCCGCCAGCTCCGCGGTCATCAGCACCACCCCCAGCACGATCAGGCCGACGCCGGCGTAGTTCACCGGCAACACCTGCAGCGCATACAGCGCCAGCAGCAGGGAGATCCCGCCGACCACGCCCGGCACGATGGCGCCGGGGCTGTAACCCTCGAACAGCAGCCCGTACATGCCGACCAGCAGCAACATGTAGGCGACGGTCGGATCGGTCAGCACCGCCAGCAGCTTGAAGCGCCAATCCGGTTCGATCGCGCTCACCGGCCGGCCGGCGGTGGCGAGGGTGACGCTGCCTTCGCGCAACCTGACCTCGCGACCGTCCGCCTGGCGCAGCAGGCTGTCGATGTCCTCGGCCAGGATCTCGATGACGCCCTGCTGCAGCGCCTGCTCGGAGGTCAGGGTGGCGGCGTCGCGCACCGCGCGGTCGGCGAAGTCGCTGTCGCGTCCGCGCAGTTCGGCCAGGCTGCGCAGGTAGGCGGCGGCGTCGTTGGTCGCCTTGCGCGAGGATGCGTCGCCCTCGTCGGGCGAGGGCTCCGGCGCGGCCGCGGAATCATCGGCAGCGGGCGTGTCGGAATCCTCCTGCCGCTGATCCTGCGGTGGAGCATCCGGCCGCTGCATTGGTTCGGGTCGGCCACCGAGCGACACCGGCGTGGCCGCGCCCAGCGCGGTCGCCGGCGCCATCGCGGCCAGATGGCAGGCGTAGAGGATGTAGGTGCCGGCGCTGGCGGCGCGTGCGCCCTGCGGCGCGACCCAGCCGATCACCGGCACGCGCGAGGCCAGGATCGCCTGGTTGATGTCGCGGGTGGCGGCGTCCAGGCCTCCGGGCGTATCGATGCGCAGCACCACCGCGGCGGCGTTCTGCTCGGCCGCGCGCTGCAGCCCGCGCTCCAGGTAGTCGCGGGTGGCCGGCCCGATCCCGCCCTGGATCTCCAGCAGCAGCACCGCCGGTCCTGGTGGGGATCCCGCGGTACCCGAGGCAGGCGCGGATGCCGGACCCGGCACAGGCGCGGCCAGCGGCGACAGCAACATCGACGCCAGCGCCAGCGCGAAAGCCAGCAGCAGAGCTCGTCCGTCCAGTCTCATGACCACCCACCGGGTGACACGGCGCAACCCGCCCGGAGCACCAGTTAACGCCGGGCCCCGTAGACGCAGCGGCAAGAGTCTGCGCCCGCCGGCAGGCCACCGGCAGGCTGGGCTGGCAAGCCCGGCTGTTTCAGCTGCGGCGCAGCCTTGCGCATCGATGCCGGGCTTGTCAGCCCAGCCTACGGCGCTGGCGGTATCGACAGATGATCGGCTTCAAGTACGGCCCCGGGGCCGCGTGGGGTGGTCACGATGACCGCATCGGCCGGCAGCGGCGCGCCGTGCTCCAGATGCGCCCAGGTGCGATCGAGCGCCTCATAGACGTACGGCAGCAGCGGCAGGTACTGCGCGGCGTACACCGGCAGCCCGAGGAACGCATCGAAGTGCTGGGCGTTGCGCACCTGCCAGTAGCGCACGGCGCGCCCCGCCGACTGCGCCGCCGCCACGTACGGCGCGCTGCTGAAAGCCGCCGGGATCAACCCGTCGTCCAGACCGTGGATCACGACGACCGGCAGGCCCGCGCGCGGCGGCTGCGCCTGGATGGCCGCCACGCCCTCGCGCACGCGCTCCGCGTCCGGGCCTGGGCCATCCCAGAGCGCTCGCAGGCACTGCAGCTCCGCCAGCGCCGACCCGGTCGTCGGCGGCGCGACGATGGCGACGCCCGCGCCCGGTGCAATGCCGCTGCCATCGGACCACCAGGCGGCCCGCTCGGCCGCGGTAGCCGGACGCGGCGCGCCCTCCGCTGTCACCGCCGAGAATGCGTGGCCGCACGGGTGTTCACCGACGCCGTAGCGCCCGTAGGCCGAGGCATACGTCACCGCGACCGCGCGCCACAGGTCGAACGCAACGCTGATCGAGCCGGCGCGCAATGCGGCGTCGGTCCAGCCATTTGCACGCAAGGTCTCGTAGGCCGATCGCTGTTGCTCGGCGGTGCTTGCGCCAGTCACGAGCCC
This sequence comes from Pseudomonadota bacterium, assembly GCA_019348095.1. Lineage (GTDB taxonomy): Bacteria > Pseudomonadota > Gammaproteobacteria > Xanthomonadales > Xanthomonadaceae > Novilysobacter_A. The sequence goes on from JAHWKC010000156.1 coordinate 5,786, forward strand.
GGTCCCGGCCAGCGCGGCACAGTGCGCGGCAGCATTCGGCATCGGCGGCATGCCCAGGTGCGGCAGCGCGCAGGGCATCAGCAACGCGGCCTCGGTGCTGTAGTCGTAGAGC
>JAHWKC010000157.1 GCA_019348095.1 Pseudomonadota bacterium
TGCACGAAACCCTGCCGATCGCCGACCATGCCATCGTGATCGCCAACGGCGGCATCGTGTTCTCGGGCACGCCGGAGCAACTGGAAGCGACCGATGACGCGCTGATCCGCCAGTTCCTGCGTGGTGAGCCCGACGGGCCCATTGCTTTCGACAGCGGGGCCGCCTTCGACGCCGCCACGCGCGCGGAGGAGGCCGCCTGATGCCGTTGGTCACCGCCACCCGCTCGGTCGGCCGCGCCGGCCTGTTCACCCTGTCGGTGCTGCGCGCGTCGAAGCCAACCAGTGATTTCTTCCGCGAACTCGTGCGCGAGATCTACAAAATCGGCGCGCGCTCGCTGCCGATCATCGCCGTCGGCGGCGCCTTCGTCGGCCTGTCGGTGACGCTGCTGGGCTACCGCGCGCTGGAGACCTACGGCGCGGCCAACCAGGTCAGCGCGATGCTCGGACTGGGGCTGTACCGCGAGCTCGGCCCGGTGCTGACCGCGTTGCTGTTCATCGGCCGCGCCGGCTCCTCGATCGCGGCCGAACTGGGCCTGATGCGCGCCACCGACCAGATCACCGCGCTCGGGCTGATGGCGATCGACCCGGTCGGCAAGGCGGTCGCGCCGCGGTTCTGGGCGGCGGTGATCAGCGTGCCGCTGCTGACCGGGTTCTTCTGCAGCCTGGCGATCAGCGCCAGCTATTTCGAGGCGGTGCACGTGATCGGCATCGATTCGGGCATCTTCTGGCAGGTGCTGCGCGACAGCGTCGATTTCGGCAGCGACTTCGCGATGGCGTTCGTGAAATCCGCGGTGTTCGGCGCGGTCGCCGCGCTGGTCGCTGCCTATGTCGGCTACCACGCCGAGCCGACCATCGAGGGCACCTCGGTGGCGACCACCAAGGCGGTGGTCAACGCCTCGCTGCTGGTGCTGATGTTCAACTTCGTGATGTCGGCCATGTTGTTTCGTTGAGAACCCGAGGTAACGCAATGAGTACCCGCAGTCCCCGTATCGAATTCGCCGTGGGTGCGTTCCTGCTGCTGGCCCTGGCCTCGCTGCTGGTGCTGGCGCTGGCCTCGACCAATGGCAGCTTCGGCTTCGGCGGCGATCGCTACGAGATCACCGCGCGCTTCACCAACCTGGGGCCGCTGCGCGCCAATGCGCCGGTCAAGGTCGGTGGCGTGACCATCGGCCAGGTCGCCGCGATCGAGCTCGACCCGGTCCGGCTAGACTCGGTCGTCACCCTGTCGATCGACAAGCGCTATGACCAGCTGCCGGGCGACACCAGCGCGGCGATCCTCACCAGCGGCCTGCTCGGCGAGAGCTACGTCGGCCTGGCGCCCGGTGGCGACCCGCTGCCGCTGCAGCCGGGCGACGAAATCTTCCTGACCCAGCCGTCGGTCGATCTGATGCAACTGGTCGGCAGGTACATGTTCAGCGGCGGCGGCGACAATGGCGGGGCTGCGGACGACGCAGCGGCCGAGCAACCCACCGACGAACCCGCCAGCGACGTACCGCCCTACCTCCAGTAAGCGTGATTCTCCAATTAAGCGTGCTGCACCCGATCCGCGCAGCAGGCCCTTCGCGACACCACTCCGACTCCCCCACGGAATGACATTTATGCGCACCTTCAGCCATCGCAAACTCATCGTCACCCTCATCGGCGCCGCGCTGCTGGCCACCGCGCCGGCGTTGGCGTTCGCCCAGGCCGCACCGGCCGCGAGCACCGCACCGGCCGGCTCGCCCAGCGAGCTCGTGCTCGACAACAGCACGCGCATCCTGACCACGCTGGAATCGCGCCGCGACGAGTTCACCCGCGACCGCGCGGCGCTGCGCCAGTTCATCGCCAGCGAGTTCGAGCAGATGTTCGACAGCGACTACGCCGGACGCCTGGTGCTGGGCGCGCACGGGCGCGGCGCGTCCGACGCCGAGGTCGAGCTGTTCGCCGATGCGCTGGCCGACAACCTGATGCAGCGCTACGGCTCCTCGCTGCTGGACTTCAACACCCGGCTCCAGGTGCGGGTGAAATCCGAAACCCCGTTGCGCGGCGGGCAGATCATGCGGGTGTCCTCGGAGATGCTGCGCCAGGGCGGCGAGCCGATCCCGGTCGACTACCTGATGCGCAAGGTCGGCGGCCAGTGGAAGGTGTTCGACGTGATGGTCGAAGGCGTCAGCTTCGTGCAGACCTTCCGCAACCAGTTCGATGCGCCGCTGCGGCAGAAATCGATCGAGCAGGTCGCAGCCGAACTGCGTGCCGGCCAGATCGCGGCCCGCGCGGACTGAGCGCGACGGGACAGCCACTGCCATGACCGCCACCGTCAACCGCACCGCCGATACACTCGGCTTCACCGGTGCGCTCGACCGCAGCGCCAGCCCGGCGCTGTGGAAGCAGGCGCAGCCGCTGCTGGCGGGCGTGGCGCAGATCGACCTCCGCGCGGTGAGCGCGGTCGACAGTGCCGGCCTGGCCTTGCTCGCCGAGATTGCCGCGCATTGCGAGGGTGCCCGGTTGGTCGGCGCGCCTGCGGGGCTGGCGGAACTGCGCGCGGCCTACCGCCTCGACGAGCGGCTCGACTTCGCCGGCTGAGCCCGGCAAACACAGTGTTCCGGTCGCCAGCGCAGGTTCGCGTGGCCGGGTCCGCTCCGGCCCCTTAAACTTCCTTCATGCGCCCACACGCCCAGGTCCTGACTCTTGCACTGCTGGTGGCCGCGCCCGCGTATGCGCAGGCGGCGGCTGTTGCCGCGGGCGCAGCCATCGAGGGCGAAGCCGCGCAAGCCACTCCCGCGCAAGACCCGCCCGACGCCGCCCCTCCGGTCGAACCGGTGCCGCCCGATGCGCCGGCCAGCACCGCCATCGACCCCGATCCGCGCACCAGCGACCTGCGTACGCAGGCCGAGCGCGATTTCGATGCGCTCTACCGCGGCGACCAACCCTACGATCCGGTGTTCGACGCGACCTTGCCGGCGCCGGCCGTGCTGCCGGCCAGCTTTGATCCGTGGGAGGGCTACAACCGCCAGATGCACCGCTTCAACAACGCCATCGACCGCAACATCGCGCGGCCGCTGGCGCGGGCCTACGTGCGGGTGGTGCCGCGGCCGGTCCGGCTGGGCGTGAGCAATTTCTTCAGCAACCTCGGCCAGCCGGTGTCGGCGGTCAACGCACTGCTGCAGGGCAAGCCGAAGCAGGCGGCGCAGTCGCTGGGACGGTTCGCGCTGAACACCACGCTGGGGATCGGCGGCATCTTCGATCCGGCCAGCGACGCCAAGCTGCCCAACCGCAGCGAAGACTTCGGCCAGACCCTGGGCATCTGGGGCTGGGAGCGCTCGCGCTACCTGGAGCTGCCGCTGTTCGGGCCGCGGACCCTGCGCGACAGCCTCGGCATTTTCGGCGACGCACCGCTGAGCCCGCTGCGCCAGGTCAGCGACGATGCCACCCGGATCCCGCTGCAGGGCCTGCAGCTGGTCGAGGTGCGGACCCAGCTGCTGGCCACCGACAGCCTGCGCGAAGGCGCCACCGACGACTACGCCCTGGTGCGCGATGCCTGGCTGCAGCGGCGCAACTACCAGATCTTCGGCGACCGGCTCGAAGGCGACGACGACCTGCCCGAATACCTGCGCGACGACACCAACCCGCTGGTCCCGGCCGGCGCGATGCCGGTGCTGCCTAGCGACCCGAACTAGGCAGCCGCAGCCCCCGTAGGAGCGGCTTCAGCCGCGATCGAATTATCAGTTCGGCCCGCTGCCGCCGCATCGCGGCTGAAGCCGCTCCTACAAATGAGAAAAACCGGACGCGCTCAATCTTCGCCGGCTTCTTCCATCTCCGTTCCCAGCAACAGGCTTGCATCGGCCGTCGGCAGCGCCTCGACATCGCGCAGCTTGCGGCTCAGAGCGCGCGTGCGCACGCCGGTCTGTTCCAGCTTGCTGCTGGCTTCGGACAGTTTCTTCTGCACGCCCTCGAGCACGTCACCGAACTTGCCGAACTCGGTCTTGACCGCGCCCAGCGTCTGCCACACTTCGCTGGAGCGCTTCTCGATCGCCAGCGTGCGGAACCCCATCTGGAAGCTGGTCATCAGCGCCAGCAAGGTGGTTGGCCCGGCGAGCGCGATGCGGCAGTCGCGCTGCAGTGCCTCCACCAGGCCCGGCCGGCGCAGCACCTCGGCATACAGTCCTTCGGTCGGCAGGAACAGGATCGCGAACTCGGTGGTGTGCGGTGCGCACACGTATTTGTCGCAGATGCGCGCGGCCTCCATGCGCACCCGACGCTCCAGCGCCTCGCCCGACAGGCGCGCGGCTTCGAGGTCGCCGCGTTCCTGCGCATCGAGCAGGCGCTCGTAGTCCTCGCGCGGGAACTTGGCATCGATCGGCAACCACACCGGCGCATCGCCGGTCGAACCGGGGAAGCGCACCGCGAATTCGACCCGCTCGTTGCTGCCTGGAACCGTCGCGACATTCGCCGCGTACTGGTCCGGCGCCAGCACCTGTTCGAGCAGACCGGCCAGCTGCACCTCGCCGAACACGCCGCGCGACTTGACGTTGGTCAGCACGCGCTGCAGCCCGCCGACATCGGCGGCGAGCTTGTGCATGTCGCCCAGGCCTTGGTGGACCTTGGCCAACATCGTGGTGACGTTGCCGAAGCTCTCGGTCAGGCGCGTCTCCAGGGTCGCATGCAGTTTCTCGTCGACGGTCGCGCGCATCTGCTCGAGCTTGGCGGCGTTGTCGGCCTGCAAGTTCTGCAACTGCTGCTCCAGCGTGGCGCGCATCTCGCCGATGCGCTGCTCGTTGCGCTGGGTCATCTCATTGAGCCGCTGGCCGAGCGACTCGGCGAAGCGCTGCTGCAGTTCGGCAGCTTCGCCGCGGCCCTTGCGCGCATCCTCGGTCAGCGCCTCGCGCAGGACCTCCAGCTGCCGGTCGGTGCGCGAGGTCAGCTCGTTGAGGCGCTGGTCGGTGCGCGCGGCCACCTCGTTGAGCCGGTTGCCGAAACCCTCGATTCGGGTCTCCTGTTGCGCCGACAGGCTGTCGAGCTGCTGGCGCAACTCGCCGCGGCCGTCGCGCTGCTCCTCGCGCAGCGCCTGCTCCAGCCGCGCGCGGAGGCTTTCGAGCGCCGCATCGGGCTTGCGCCGCAGCAACAGGGCCAGCAGGACGATCGCGGCGAGGATTGCGAGGAACACCGCGCCGAGCAGGGCGATGACAAACATGGACGTTTCAGGCATGGCGCCAGTGTAGCCGCGCCGGTCTCAGCGGCTGCGAACCCCCGGCGTGCGGCGCGGCGGGGACGATCGCGCTGCCCGCCCCGGTGGCCCCGGGCGAGCCGATGCCCGGTCCCGAGCCGCCCGAGCCGGACCCGGAGGCGGGCCCTCCCGCCACGATGACCTGCTCGGCGCCCAGTACGAGCGCGAACTGGCTGCTGCGGGGCAGGTCGTTCGGATCGGTGAGCACGCTCGGCAGGTTGGCGGCGGGGGCCAGGGGACCGGCAGCCAGCGCGTCGGGGAAGTTGCGCCCCGTGGCCACGTAGACGGTCCGGGCGCCGACGAAGGCGTCCTTGGAGACCGCCACACCGGTGCCGAAGCGGTCGCCGCCAGCCAGTCGGTCGACGTCGCTGGCGAAGCTCTTCAGTTCCTGCTGGACGTCGTCGGACACGGCCACGTCGCCACCGAGGATGACGATGCGCTCGGGCTGCAGCGCCTGGAGTGCAGCCTTGGTCGGAGTCGGCAGACCGCCGTGTTCGGTCAGCAACAGGGGCGCCTCGTACCGGGCGGCGGCGGGAACGCCCGACAGTGCGTCCGGGAACTCCTGGCCGGTCGCGACGAACGCGGTGCTCACGGGGTCGGGGAAGGCGTCGGTGACGACGTTCGCGGCG
>JAHWKC010000158.1 GCA_019348095.1 Pseudomonadota bacterium
CGGCCGGGAGCACTGGCAGCGAGCGACCGGCCCGCACCCGCGCGACCGAGCCAGCTTCATCCCGGAACTGCCGGGGCTGCTTGAAGCCAGCGGACGGCTCGAACTGGTCGATGGCGCGCATTCGCAGGCGCTCGGCGACAGCGTGCATTTCCATTACAGCCACGGCCATACGCCGGGCCTGATGCTGGCCGAGATTGCCGGTCCGGAACGGGTCGGCGGCCAGTCGCACGGCGGGGTGGTGTTCTGCGCCGACCTGATCCCGGGCCGGCCCTGGGTGCACGTGCCGATCACGATGGGTTACGACCGCAATGCCGAGCTGCTGATCGACGAGAAGAAAGCGTTCTTGGCCGACAAGCTCGCCCGCAAGGTGCACCTGTTCTTCACCCACGACCCCGGCTGCGCACTGGCGCAGGTGACGCAGGACGAGAAAGGCCGCTTCGGCACCACCCACGAGGTTGCCGAGCTGCACGCAAGAGCCTTGCTTGCGTGAGCAGAACCGGTGCCGCCCTGGCGCTGTGGTGGTTGCTGGCGGTCCCGGCGTGGGCGCAGGACCCGGCCGCGGGCGCATCGCCCCGATTGCAGGTGCTGCCCCAGGGTGAGCCGGACCCCGGACCGCCGCTGCGCGATCCCGATTTCGGCGTGCGCACGCGCGCATTCGGTCTGGACCGCCAGGTCGAGATGTACCAGTGGCGTGTCACCGGGGAGGGTTACCGGCGGGTGTGGAACGGGGCCAGGATCGATTCGAGCGACTTTGCCCCCGGCCACGACAACCCGGCATTGCCCATCGGCGGCCAACGCTGGTGGTCGCAGGACGCGACGCTCGACGGCCGGCCGATCGACCAGCGGGTGCTGCGGGCGACCGGCGAGTGGCATCCGTTCCGGCCGAGCTTTTCAAGGTTGCCGCTCAACATGGCCGCGACCTTCCAGCCCGAAGGCGACGGTCTTGGCAGCGCCGAGAACCCGCTGGATCCGCAGGTGGGCGACCTGCGGATCACCTGGCGCGAGTTGAGGCTGCCGCCGCTGCCCGGCCGGGTCGAACTGCGCGACGGCGCCTGGCACCTGTCACCGCGGACCGCGGCCGCGGCACTGGACGCCGCGCCGCTGCCGCCGGTGGCCGATCGGCCCGAGGACGAATGGGCGTGGGCGCGCTGGTGGCCCTGGTTGCTAGGGGGCGTGGCGGCGCTGGTGGTTGTGATTGCGATACGGCGGCGGCGGGGTGGTTCATAAGCCGCGCAAGCTCGCATGGTGGGCACGCTCCTATGCCACCACACGGCCGCCACGGCGATCTGGCGGCGGGCGCATAAGGCGTGCCCATCCTACGGTTGGGGCAAGCTCTCACCAGGAATGCTGGCCTTCGATCGCTCGTGAGCCCGGATGCGGCGGTCGGGACTCGCGTCGTTCCTGCGTTGCCGTTCGCGGCTGAAGCCGCTCCTACGGGACCCGTGGAGCTCGCGTCTCACTCGTGCTTGGTCCCGAAAATCTTGTCGCCGGCATCGCCCAGGCCCGGCAGGATGTAGCCGATTTCATTGAGCCGCTGGTCGATCGAGGCGACATACACCTCCACGTCTGGATGCCTTGCCTCCAGCGCGCGCAGCCCCTCGGGTGCGGCCACCAGAAACAGCCCCTTGATGCGGCGGCAACCGGACGCCTTGAGCAGGTCGATGGTGGCGATCAGGCTGCCGCCGGTCGCGAGCATCGGGTCGAGGATGATCGCGGTGCGTTCATCCATGCGGCCGCTGAGCTTTTCGTAGTAGCCGACCGGCTGCAGGGTGGCCTCGTCGCGCTGCAGCCCGACCACCCCGACCTTGGCCGCGGGGATCAGCTCCAGCACGCCCGGCAGCATGCCAAGGCCCGCCCGCAGGATCGGCACCAGGGTGACCTTGGCGCCCTTGATCCTGCGCGTGGCGACCGGCCCGGCCCAGCCTTCGACCGTAGCGTCTTCGGTTTCCAGGTCCGAGGTGGCCTCGTAGGTCAGCAGCATCGCGACCTCCGATGCCAGTTCGCGAAAGCTCTTGGTGCTGTTGTCGGCGCGCCGCATCAGCCCGAGCTTGTGCTGCACCAGTGGGTGGCGGACTTCAACGATCTTCATGGGCGCCAGCGTAGTGGATGACGTGCCCGGAAAGTAGCGCCGCAGCTTCGTGTAGGAGCGACGTAAGTCGCGATGGCGCTTTGCCGATGATCCGCATCGCGACTCACGTCGCTCCTACGACAGGCGGTGGCGGATACGGAAAAGGCCGGGTTGCCCCGGCCTTGTTCAATTGGCGATGACGCGGAAGTTACGCCGCGGCGGCCTGCTCCTTGCGTGGGCCTTCCTTGAGCGCACGGCCGACCATCGACACCAGCAGGTCCACTTCCTCGCTGGTGATGGTGAAGGTCGGGGTGAAGCGCAGCGAGTTGACCCCGCCGTGGATCACGCCGATGCCGCGCTCGCGCAGCCATTCCTCGGTGGAGTTGGCGCCGAAGCACTTGAACCGCGCATCGAGCTCGCACGAGAACAGCAGGCCGGTGCCCTGGACCTTGGTGATCAGCCCGCCAAGCTCGCCCTTGAGCTTCTCCAGCTTCTCCAAAGCCTCCGCCCCGCGCGCGCGGACGTTCTCGCGCAGTGCCGGGCTGACCTGCGACAGCACGGCGCAGCCGACGTCGAGCGCACGCGGGTTGGCGGTCATGGTGTTGCCGTACAGGCCCTTTTTATACAACTCGGCGGCGTGCGGGTTCACGGCCAGCACCGACAGCGGGTACTGCCCGGCATTGAGCGCCTTGGAGTAGGTCTCCATGTCCGGCGCGTCGAGCTCCTCAAAACCGGGATAGTCCACGATCGACAGCACGCCGTGCGCGCGCAGGCCGGCCTGGATCGAGTCGACCAGCAGCAGCGAGCCATGCTCGCGGGTGAGCTGGCGCGCGGCGGAGTAGAACTCCGGCGGCACGCCGCGGCCGGGGTCGCCTTCGCCCATCACCGGCTCCAGGAACATCGCCTCGATGAACCAGCCGTTGCTGCCGGCATCGGCGAAGACCTGCTTCAGCGCATCCAGGTCGTAGGGCTCGATCGCGATCACCGAGTTCTCGCCGCGATAGCTGGCCAGGTGCTGCGCGTAGGTCTTCCGGGTGGAGTCGGAATACAGCGCCGGCCGGTCGGTGCGGCCATGGAAGCCGCCCTTGACCACCACGCGCTTGACCGTGCGGCCGGCATGGCGGGCGCCTTCGTCGGTCATGAGCTTGGCGTTGGCATCGGCGATACGCGCGGCCAGGCCGACCGCCTCGGAGCCGGAATTGAGGCACATGAACTTGCTGTAGGGGCAATCACGACCCAACCCGATCGCCTCGCGCAGCAGTTGGTCGAAGCGCAGCTGCGACAGGTTCGGGGTCATGATGTTGGCCAGGGCCTGCGGCTTGGCCATCGCAGCTATGACGTTCTGCGGCGCGTGGCCGAAACCGAGCATGCCGTAGCCGCCCGAGTCGTGCAGCACCGCACCCTTGAGGGTGACGATCCACGGCCCGCGCGCGGTCAGCGCGACGTACGGGTTGACGCCGTCCTCGGGATAGAAATTGATGAAGCCCGCCTGCACCGCCGCGACCTGCGCGTCCTCGTCCTGGTCGAGCAGTTCGGCGAAGTCGCCTTTGATGCTCTCGTATTCAGCGGCAGCGGCAGCCACCGCTTCGCCCAGTTCCGGATGGGTCGCGGCGAAGCGCTCCAGGGTGGCGTCGTCGAGGTCGAGCTCGGCCGCGCCGCCGAGTTGAAGAAGCGCCTCGACGAGGCCAGGAACGAGCTCGCCCAGGCCCAGCGCCAGGGCCAGTACCAGCGCGCCGGCGAGCTCGCCATCGAGCTTGCCGTAGACCGGCTCGCCCCAGCCCGGCGGCAATCCGTCGGCGATCACGTCGATGCGCGCGCCGACCGAGTCGCCGGACTTGCGCAGCGCGTCCATGTAGTGCTCCAGCGCGGGCACCTGCGCGGCGTGCGGCCAGAAGAACGGATTGCCTTCGACCACGTCCAGGTCGATGCCCTCCGGAGTGATCTCGCCCAGTTGCGACAGGAAGCCGCGCACCCGCACGCCGTGGCGCTCGGCCAGCCACTTCTTCGCGATCACCCCGGCGGCGACGCGCATGGTGGTCTCGCGCGCGGACGAGCGCCCGCCGCCGCGGGGATCGCGGATGCCGTACTTGTGCCAGTAGGTGTAGTCGGCGTGACCCGGACGGAACTGCTCGGCGATCGCGCCGTAATCCTTGCTGCGCGCATCGACGTTGCGGATCAGCAGCGCGATCGGGGTGCCGGTGGTGCGGCCCTGGTATACGCCCGAGAGGATCTCCACCTCGTCGGTCTCGTGGCGCGCCGAGGTGTGGCGGGTCTTGCCGGTGGCGCGGCGCTCGAGGTCATGGCGGAAATCCTCCGGCGCGAGCGCCAGGCCCGGCGGGCAGCCGTCGATCACGCAGCCGATCGCCGGCCCGTGGCTTTCGCCGAAGGTGGTGACCGCAAAGAGTTGTCCGAAGGTGTTGCTGGCCACGATGACTCCCGTAGAGCTTTGGACGCGGATTGACGCAGATGGACGCGGATAGAGCATCAAGTTCGATGGGCTCACGTCGCCGCCAAAGTTTCGGCGAGGCTCTCGCCACGCTGTCTCGTGACGCTTTTTGTCTGTCTGCTTGTCGTTTTTGCCCTATCCGCTGTTTTTCGCTCTGATCCGCGTCAAAAAGGCCGTTGCTTCAACGCGCGTCGGCCAGCGCCCCGATGCGTGCCCGATGCTCGACCAGGTCGGCGCGCTCGGCCACGAATATGCCCATCTGCCCGACCTTGAACTCGACCCAGGCCAGTGGCAGCTCCGGCAGCAGGTCGACCAGCGCGCGCTCGGCCTCGCCTACCTCGCAGATCAGCAGGCCGTGCTCGCTCAGGTGCTCGGGCGCGTCGCGCAGGATCTTCAGCGCCAGGTCGAGCCCGTCGTCGCCGGCGCGCAGGCCCAGTTCCGGCTCGTGCGCGTACTCGGGCGGCAGCGCGTCGGTCTCGGCGTGGGTGACGTACGGCGGGTTGGTCACGATCAGGTCGAACACCTCGCCTTGCAGGTTCTTGAACAGATCGGACTTGCGCAGTTCGACATTGTCGGCGTGCAGGCGCGCCCGGTTCTCGGCGGCCAGGGCCAGCGCGTCGTCGTTGATGTCGGCGCCGACCACCTGCCAGTCCGGGTGGTAGTGCGCCGTCGCGATCGCGATGCAGCCCGAGCCGGTGCAAAGATCGAGCGCCCGATGGACCTCGCGGCCGCCGAGCCACGGCTCGAATCCCGACTCGATCAGCTCGGCGATCGGCGAACGCGGCACCAGCGCGCGCGGGTCGCTCTTGAAGCTCAGCCCGGCGAACCAGGTCTCGCCGGTCAGGTAGGCGGCCGGCACGCGCTCGTTGATGCGGCGCTCGAACAGGGCCAGCACCCCTGCCTTCTCTTCGGCAGTGACGCGGGAGGCGCCATAGACCGGGCTGAGGTCGTGCGGCATGTGCAGCGCGTGCAGCACCAGTTGGGTGGCTTCGTCGAGCGCGTTGTCGTAACTGTGGCCGAAGCTCAGTCCGGCCTCGCCGAAACGGCTGGCGCCAAAGCGGATCAGGTCGATGACCGAGACCTGCTCGAATGACACCTGCTCCAACGAGACCTGCCCGGAAGCGATCGAGGCGGAGCGAGCGGCAGGCGGGGCCGAGCCAACAGTCATGGCAGCGCGTTCACGGGAGGGCCGGCGATTATAGCGGTCGCCCCGCTATCATGCCGGGCCTCGCTTATTCGGATAGCTCATGTTCAACCGCACCACCGTCATCATCCTGGTCGCCGCGTTGGCGGCCGCGCTCGGGCTGGTCG
>JAHWKC010000159.1 GCA_019348095.1 Pseudomonadota bacterium
CGACTTGCTCGCCGAAGTGCAGGCCGGGCGTTTTCGCGAGGACCTCTACTCTCGCCTCAACGTGATCGCGGTGACCGCGCCGCCGCACCGCGCGCGTCGCGAGGACAACCCGCTTCACGGCGATAACTTCGTCGGGCTGTACGCGAAGAAGAACGCAAAGCCCCGGCTGACGGTCGCGCGCGCGGCGCTCGAGCGGATGCTCGGATATTCCGCCGAAGAGATGGTCGGGTGGCCGGCCGCCGATTTCACCCATCCCGACGATGCCACGCGCTCGGCGGCGGCACTGGACGCGCTGGTGGCCGGCGAGCAGGAAACCCTTGAAGCACAGCAGCGCTACCTGCACCGCGACGGACACACGGTGTGGACCCACGCCCACCTCGCGCTGATGCGCGATGCGAGCGGTGCGCCGCAGTACCTGCTGCTGCAACTGCGCGACGTCAGCGAGCAGAACCCCGCGGAGGCGGAGCTGCGGCCCAGCTCGGCCTCGCGCGAGCACCCGCTGGATGCCTCCAATCGGCAGTTGCAGATGTTCGTCGACGCGGTCTCACACGACTTGCGGGCGCCGTTGCGCGCGATCGAGAGTTTTTCCGAGCGGCTGGCCGAGCGTTGCCACGACCAGCTCGACCAGACCGGCCGGGATCACCTCGACCGCATCCGCGCCGCCGCCGCGCGCATGAGCAGCCTGCTGGCCGCACTGAGCGAGCTGTCCTACGCCACCCGCGCCGAGCTCAAGCCGGAAGCTGTCGACATCAGCCTGCTGGCCGAGTGGGCCATTGCCGAGCTGCGCGAGGCGGAACCGGAACGCGCTGCCGATATAGCCGTCCAGCCCGGGATCGTCGGCCACGGCGACGAGCGCCTGCTCAAGCTGCTGCTGGGCCATCTGTTGTCCAATGCCTGGAAGTTCTCACGCGATTGCGAGCAGGCCTGGATCCGCGTCAGCGGCGACACCGACGACAGCGGAACGCTGCGGCTGCGGGTGGTCGACGCCGGCAGCGGCTTTGACATGCGCTATGCGCACAAGCTGTTCGAGCCGTTCCAGCGCCTGCACGGCCCGGACCAAGGCGGTGGCCACGGCCTCGGACTGGCCATCGCGCGACGCATCGCCGAGCGCCACGGCGGCGACATCCGGGCCGAATCGGTGCCAGGCTCCGGCAGCACGTTTCACCTGCAGTTACCTGCCGCCCCCGCGGCTGATGTCTAATGGGGCGTTGAGCGCAATCTGGAAAGCAATCGATGCACAAGGAAATCCTGCTGGTCGAAGACAACGCCGACGACGTCGAGCTGACCCGGCTCGCTTTCGAGGAGGCCAAGGTCGCCAACCGGCTGGTGGTGGTCGGTGACGGCGCCGAGGCGCTGGACTACTTGTTCGCACGCGGCAAGTACGCCGACCGCGACGCGTCCGAGCTGCCGTCGATCGTGCTGCTGGACCTCAACCTGCCCAAGGTCGACGGCCGCGAAGTGCTGCAGGCCATCCGCGGCAGCGAGGCCACCCGCACGCTGCCGGTGGTGGTGCTGACCACCAGCGCCGAGCCGTTCGATGTGGAGGCCAGCTACGCGCTGGGCGTGAACAGCTATATCCAGAAGCCGGTGGATTTCGAGCAGTTCGTATGGGCGGTCAAGCAGGTCGGCCTGTACTGGCTGGTGCTGAACCATCCGCGCACTGCGTAGCTGATCGCTGCCGCTCTGTCCGGCCGCCGCCCGGATCTGACCTGACGGACCCAACTGGGCGGCCTTGGCCGCTCGGCGACCCGTCGCCATACCCGGCGAACGATCGAACCATTTTGCTGTTGTTGTTGACTTAGTCGTCAATCGATCCACTTCGGCGTTACGAGATGGATTGGTTGGCGTTGACGTCAACGGCAGGCGCAACAGCAACAGCAACAGCAACGTCATCGCGACAGCGGCGATCTGGCGATCGAAAATCAGCCGCCCCCGTACAGCCGCTCGGCGCGTTGGAACAGCACCCAACTCGTTGCGATCACCTTGTCGCCACCCTGCGGCCGGTTGCCGCGATGGGTGTGGGTGAACGCGGCCGGCGCGATCAGCAGCGAGCCGGTGCGCGGCGCGATCTTGCGCTGCTGGTACAGGAACTCGGTCTCGCCTTCCTCGAACCCATCGTTGAGATAGATCGTCCACAGCAGGTGCCGGTGCAGCGTCTCGGCCGAGCGGTCGCGCGGGTACAGCTCGCAGTGCCAATAGGGATAGCCGCCACGGCCGGCGCTGTACCGCTGCAGGTTGATCCCGCCGGGCCGCAGAACCGTCTTGATGACGTCGGCCAGGGCCGCGTCCGGCATCGCCTGCAGGCGCTCGGCGGTGAGCCGGTGGCGTGAGCCGTCCGGGTCCGGGGTTTCCAGCATCAGTGGCGCGATCAGCGTGTGCGGATAGCGCCGCAGGTACGCCATCAGCCCGGTGAAAACGGCGGTGTTGAGTGCCGCCTCGGCCTCGCGCCAGTCGGTACGGCCGCTGATGGTGAGGTCGCGGCTGTCCTTCAGTTGCGGCATCACCCCGCTGCCGACCCGGCCCGGCGCGCTGTCGGGGCTGGCGGCAAAGCGCTCGACCAGCGCCTGGCAGGTGTCTGGCGCAAGCGCGTCGGGATAGAGTTCGATGAAGTCGTGCAGCGGGGCGGCGTCGGCAGACATGCGGGTTCCTGTGGGGATGGCGGCGCGAGCGGCCATGCTCGCACGCGGCCCGGGCTGGCAGGAGCGCCGCAGGCGGCATGCGCCGGTCGTGGCGCTCAAGCTCCGGCGCCTGCGCGGGCAGATCGACGCGCCGCCGACTCAGGCGGTGGATTCCGCCTCGGCCTGATCGGCACGGCGGTGGTACTCCACTGCCGCCTCGACTTCCTGCCTGCTGCCGAGGAACACCGGCACCCGCTGGTGCAGGTGCCGCGGCTGCACCTCCAGCATCCGCTGGCGCCCGGTGCTCGCCGCGCCGCCGGCCTGCTCTATCAGCAGGCTCATCGGGTTGGCCTCGTACATCAGCCGAAGCTTGCCCGGCTTCTTCGGATCGCGCCCGTCCCACGGATAGAGAAAGATGCCGCCGCGCTTCAGGATCCGGTAGATGTCGCCGACCATCGAGCCGGTCCATCGCATGTTGAAGTCGCACCCCCGCGGCCCCGCCTTGCCGGCGATGCATTCGGCGATATAGCGCTGCATGGGGGGCGCCCAGTGGCGCTGGTTCGACATGTTGATGGCGAACTCGCGGTTGCCCGGCGGGATGCGCATGCGCTCGTGGGTCATCACCCATGAGCCCATCTCCCGGTCGAGCCCGAACTCGTGCACGCCGGTGCCGACCGACAGCACGACCAGTTCGTGGCTGTCGCCGACCCGGGCATCCTTGCGCATCGCCTCCGCGATCGCGCAGGCGGTCGGGTTGTTGGCGACCACGCCGCCATCGATCATCGAGTACGGCTGGCCCTGGATCACCATCCCGTGGGCCGGGAAGTAGGTCGGCGCCGCGGCCGATGCGCGACACACCTCCCACACCAGCAGGTCCTCGTGCCTGGGCAGGAAGCTCTTGAACATCACCGGCTTGCGCGACAACGTGTCGTAGCCGGTCACCAGCACCGGCATCTTCAACTGGCCCAGCCGGGTATCGCCGAAGACCTGCCGCAGCACCCGGTCCAGGCCGGTGCCGTCGTACTTGGGCGCCGACGGGCCATGCGCGAGCACGCGACCGGCGCGCGACCACAGGCGCTCGGCGATGCCGGGGAAGATCGTGTGGCGCTGCGCGCGGTAGAGCTCGGCCAGTTGCGTCGGGCTCAGGCCAATCCCCATCCCGCAAGCGATCACCGCGCCGGTCGAGCTGCCGGCCAGCAGGTCGAAGCTCTTCAGTACGCCGGGCTTGCCGGCCTTGAGCAGGGCATCCTCGACGCCCGCCAGCCACAGGCAGCTGACCAGTCCGCGGATGCCGCCGCCATCGAGGGACAGGATGCGCCGCATCTCCATGTCACGTGTCCTTGTGCAGGGTGGCTGCGCAGCCTAGCGCGGCTTACCTACAACTGCGACTTCAGCGGAATGGTGACGAACTCGGCGAATTTCTCCTTCAGCGGCCGCCGCTTCCACTCACGATAGTCCAGGCGCTTGGTGCGCTCGAGGTCCTGCTCGAACACGCCGGTCATCTGCTCGGCGAACTGGACGTCGTAGATATTCAGGCTGGCCTCGTCGTTGAGCCGGAACGAGCGGATATCGAAATTGGTCGAGCCGACCGAGACCAGTTCGCGGTCGATGATCAGCAGTTTGTTGTGCAGCATCGTCGGCTGGTAGATGTAGATCTCCAAGTCGGCCAGCAGCAGCTCGCCCCAGGCGCGTCTGGAGGCGATGCGGACCGTGTCCGAGTCGATGTACGGGCCCGGCACCAGGATCCGCACCCGCACGTCGCGCTGGCGCGCTGACAGCAGCGCCTGCGTGATCAACGGGTCGGGCACGAAATACGACGCGGCCAAATCGATGGTGCGCTCGGCCGCGGCGATCGCCATCAGGTACATCAGGTGCATGCTGTCGCTGCCGCCTGCCGGCGAGGCGATGAACAGATGCGCGTCCATGTCGCCGGCCGGTCGCAGCGGCGGGAAGTAGGCAGGACCGTTCAGCACTTCGCCGGTGGTCTTGATCCAGTTGTCGTTGAACGCGGCCTGGATCTGCGCCACCACCGGGCCTTCGATGCGGAAGTGGATATCGCGCCAGTGCTGCGGGTCCTGCGCGTCGCCCTGCCAATGGTCGGCGATGCCGACGCCACCGGTGAAGCCGACCTTGCCGTCCACCACCAGGAGCTTGCGGTGGGTGCGGTTGTTCATGCGCCGGATGTTGTACCAATGCAGCGGCCGGTAACGCTCCACGTCGACGCCGGCATCCTCCATGCGGTCCAGCAGTTCCTGTTCCATCTTGATGCTGCCGACCCAGTCGATGGTGACGTTGACCGGTACGCCGGCGCGGGCGCGCTCGGCCAGCGCCTCGGTAAACTGCTCGCCGACCTCGCCCGACCAGTAGATATAGGTCTCGAAGGTGATCGAGGTGCGCGCCGCGCCGATCGCCTCCAGCATTGCCGGGAAGATCTCCGTGCCGTTCTGGAAGGCCTCCACGCGGTTGCCGGCCATGATCGACGGCCCCAGCATCACCGACATCTCGCGCCGGAACTGCGGGTCCGAGACGGCGTAGCGATGCTCGATTTTCCGCTCCAGCTCCTTCTCGGGCTTGGCGAAATTCATCGCCAGAAACATTGCCAGGACCGTGAGCAGCACGGTGATGACGATCGTCCAGATCATGCGTTTTCGGCTCCAGCGTCGTGGCATCGGAGGTCCCCTTGGTGGAGCCACCTTGGGGCATTCGCCCGTTAAGTCGCGTGAACGATGCGAGAGGTTGGCGGGAAGGGCGGCGCGTCACCGGGTCTGTAGGAGCGACGTAAGTCGCGATCACGCGCCCGCCCGAGCCGACGCATCGCGACTCACGTCACTCCTACAAGGGAAAACGGCTAAACCAGGTACGCGAACGCGAACAGGCCCAGCATCGCAAACGCCAGCCCCAGCTTCAGTGCGGTGCCCAGCAGGATGCCGATCCAGGTGCCGAACCCGACCCGGGCGGCGCGGCTTCGCCATCGGCACAGCGGGCCGGCACGCGGCATCCCGCAGCGGCGCTGAGGAATTCACGCTTTATTGATTGACACTCATTCTCATTCGTGGCGAAATGAGCCCGCAGCCACCCCGGCTGCGTCCGCTCCGTCACGAACCGCCAAGAT
>JAHWKC010000015.1 GCA_019348095.1 Pseudomonadota bacterium
GCGCCGGCACCCGCCCGGGGGCTCACTTCAGCCCTCGCGCGAGCGGCAGCGTCCAGGTGAACGCCACGTCCTGCTCACCGTCGAGGCGACGCAGCTCCAGCGAGCACTGCTGGGCCGCCTGTTCCACCTCGCCACAGGCGGCCTCGAGCTGGTCGAGGGAGCCGGCAGTCACCGTCACGTACCCGGCCAGGCGGTAGTCGGCGTGCCCGTCGGCGAGCTCCTGCTCGCGCCGGGCGGCGGTCTCCTGCGCACGACGGCGCCTGGCGGTCGAGGTGAACCCGGCCCTGGCACGCAGCTCCTCGTCCGCCAGGCCCTTGAGGACCGCGTGCTCGACCTCACGATGGGCCCGCAGCGAGCTGACCGGCTCCATCGTGACGGCGATCGACCGCATGCCGGTGACCCCGACCAGCAGCGGCGCGAGGATGTTGCCGAAGTAGTCGAAGGAGCGGTAGATCGAGAAGACGCGGACGCGGGCCGGCGGCGGGTAGCTGTCCATCAGCAGCGGCTGGTGCAGGGCCTGCGTCGTGCCGCTGCTGAGTCCGTCGAGGATCAGGATGACGACGAGCATCCACAGCGCTGTGGCGAAGCCGGTGTACAGCGTGGTCGCGGCCCACAGGCTCGCGCCCGCCAGGACGAGCATCGCGCGACGTGGATGGCGCTGGACCAGCGCCGCGATCGGCAGCGGGGAGAGGCTGATGGAGAGGGTCCGGACCACCAGCAGCAGCGCGATCGTGCCGAGCCCGATGCCGAGGCTGCGGCTGATCTCGGGGATGAGGACGATGAACGCGTAGTTCTGGAAGGTGTCGACGATCGCCAGCGTCCGCGCTTCCCGGCTGATCGCCTCGCCAGCCAATCCCTGCGGATAGCCCGAGCCGTCCAGCCGTTCGTGGTGGTGCAGCACCGCATCCAGCCACAGCGGGTCGCTCACCCCGCCGGCTTCCAGCAGCACCACGCCATCGGCCGGGTGCGCCTCGATACGCTCGCGCTGTTCGGAGGTCAGCTCGGTGGTCTGGCGGTTGAGCGCGTCGGCGATCGGGCCCAGCGCGAGGTCGAAGGTCAGTGCCGCGGCCACGAGCGATCGGCTCTGCGCCTCGTCCAGCCGCTGCGCCTGCGCCGCCAGCTGGCACAGGATCGCGGCGTGAAGCAGGCGCGGGATGTGGCTGTCGTCGGAGGCATCCAGTTGCATCGCCGCCAGCGCGGCGTCGGCGTCGCGCGCGACCAGCGCGCGCAGGCGATCGGCCAGGTCCAGCACCTGCTCGCCCAGCTCGCGCGAGGCCACCGCCATCAGGGCCTCGTGGATGCAGTGCAGCTCGAGCTTGAGCGCCAGCACCGAGTCGAACACCGGGGGCGGCTTCGGCGTCGTCGGGCGGGTACGCAGCAGCAGGTGCGTCCGGTTCTGCGGCGCTGTCGATGCCGCCGGCAAGGCCGCGGCCGATCTCGGTGGCGATGGTGCTTGCGACTGCAGCGGCGGCATCATCGGCGGCGGCGGCGGCAGATCGACGTGGCCGCGACTCAGCAGCATGTCGAGCTGCGCCTGGCACGCCACCACCATGCCTTCCCCGAGCAGCAGCTTGCCGGCACGGTCGAACACCGGCCAGGCCAGCACCGTGCCGATGTCCAGCTCGTGTTCGCACACCTCCCTCACGCCCGATCCTCCGGCTGCACGCACCGCCGCGCCTCCTGCTCGATGTCGGCGCGGCGCCGGATAACTTGAACCGGGGGGCGGGCGACCTTCGCCCGCCGGTGGCCGCATCACGTCGCCGTCACCGTTGGTCTGTCGTGAGCACGGCGTGAGGATGCCCGGGCTCACCCGGTCGCAGCCATCCCAGTCAAAGGTCGTCCGATGAACTCGCCAACCGCAGTGGCCCGCCTGACAGCCAGCAAGCACGCACCGCACCGGCGGCCGCCCGCTGCGCCGCCGCTTCGCACGGGACGCCTCGCAAGGCCACTGGCAACGTTGTCCCTGCTGCTCGGTGCCGCGGTGGCCCAGGCGGCGCAGCCGGGCGACGCCCTGCTGTCCATGGGTGATATCCCCACGATCACGGTGGCGCTGGCCGAGCAGCCCGCCGTCCTGGAGCAGGGCCGGGCGGCGCTGTATCGCGGCCTGGTCGACCAGGACGGCATCGCGTTCGTAATCCCCGAGCTGACGATCAACACCGCGGCCGCGATTGTGCTGGAGTCTCCCGATCCAGCCGCGGGCATGACGCTGCGGCTCAAGAACGCGCTCTCTGCGGATTGGGACCGCACCCTGAGCAGCAATGCGGACGGCACGATCGACATCCGCTTCCGCACCGAAGGCCCAGCGGTCGCACTGCTGAGCAGCGACGGCGGCATGCGGCCGTACCGGCTGGCGGTGTGGGTCGGTCCGGAGCTGGAAGTGCATGCCGCCGCGCCGCCGCCGTTCCTGAGCATGGAGGAATACGGCCGCCTGCAAGGCAGCCGCTGGGCCGCTCCCGCGACCGCCATCGCGCTCTCGGGCGCGCTGGTGCTGCTGGGCCTGATCGGCCTGGTCCTGGCGCGCGCCGCCGATATCGGCCGGAGTGCACCCAGGCGCCGCGGGGCACGCGCATGAGCGGCCGGATCGCCTGGACCCGTTTCCGCTGGCGGTTGTCATTGGCGGGCCTGCTGCTCGGCGCATCATCGCTTGCGCTGGCCAACGGCACCTGGGAATCCGCGGCAAACCGTCCCGGCGCCACGGCGGTGGAGGCGAGCGGGCGCGCAAGCGGGTTCGAGCGCGTGCTGTCGGAGTTGCGCCATATCGCCTCGGCCAGCGATCACCCGTTCGACCTTGCCGAACCGGCCTTCCCGGCATGGCAGGCGTGGCTGGCGAC
Organism: Pseudomonadota bacterium; assembly: GCA_019348095.1. Lineage (GTDB taxonomy): Bacteria > Pseudomonadota > Gammaproteobacteria > Xanthomonadales > Xanthomonadaceae > Novilysobacter_A. The sequence continues at coordinate 2,832 of JAHWKC010000015.1, forward strand.
CAATGCCGCGCTGTCGGATCTGGACGCCGCGCTGGATGCCGGCATGGCCGCCGACAGCGGCAATGCCGCACCGATGGTGCCCTCCAGCTGCGCCAATGCCAGCCGGCCCGGCTGTAACGCGTGCTTCCGCGCCTCCTACAGCCGGATCAACCTGATCCGCATGCGGCTGGAACGGCTGCACGCGGTGCATGGCCGCACCGCCGAGTACCTCCGGGCGCGCCAGTGGGCTGACCGCAGCCCGGCGCCGCCACACCAGGCCCCGCAGCACCGCAGCGCGCAGCACGGCAGCCCGCAGCATGGCAGCGTGGACCCGGCGCGCATCGGCATCGTGCGCTCGCGCGAGCGCCTGGATCGCATCAGCCAACACAAGCACCGGCAACTCATCGGCGCCATGGGCGAGGCGATCGACAACGTCTCGACCTGCGAGCGCGTGTACTTCGACAACCCCGACTGGGCCGCTCGCCACGGCCGCACCTACCTGCGGGCGATCGAGTCGATGTACCGCCTGGACCAGGGCTGAGCCGCACGCGCCACCGCCCCTGCAGTACCGTAGGCACTGCACACGCGCGCAGCGGAGCCGCATGACCGTGTATGTCGATGATGCCGTCTGGCCGTGGCGGGGCGAGCGCTGGGGCCATCTGATGGCCGACACGCTGGCCGAACTGCACACGTTCGCCGCGCAGCTCGGGCTGCCGCGGCACGTGTTCCAGAACAAGACCAGCGGCGCGCACTACGACGTGACCGCGGCCATGCGCGAGCGCGCGATCGAGCTGGGAGCCGTGCCGATATCGCGGCACCATGATCGCGAGCGCCTGCGGGCGGTGATCGCACGGGCCAAGGCGCAAGGCCGCGGCGCGCGCGATGACGCGGTGAGCTGAGAGCTGATTCCGCAACCGCACTGCTTGTCCTATACGTGTCCTTGACCAGCGCCTACCTAAGCTGCGGCCATCCCTCGCAGGAACCGCCTCATGTCAGCCGATGCCTCCAGCCTGTTCCCCAGCGCAGCATTCACCGAGGAACAGCGCATCCTCACCACCCGCTATGGCATCGAGGCGCGTTGCTTCTTCGGGTTCCGCGGCTGGAACGAGATCGAACCGGAGCTGGGCGAGTGCTGGCGCCGCAACCACGAGGACACTGGGCTGAGCTGGCTGGAAGCGTCCGAATACGTGTATGCCGCATGGAGCGAGGCACTGCCGGACGACGCGGCCTGCCTGCCGGCGCGGACGGCGACGGCGACGGCGACGGCGACGGCGCAGCACCAGCAGGTCGCGCTTTAAACGCCCCTGGTAAACGCCCCGGTAAACGCCTCTGGCAGGAGCGGCTTCAGGCGCGATCCGCGTCGCCGGGGAAGGACCACCGGGAAGTGCGATCGCGGCTGAAGCCGCTCCCACAGTCCCGCGGTTTTCCTAGAACGCTTCGCTGCCCGGGCGCAACTCGATGCCCAGCGCCGCGGCCACCGCCTGTATCGCCTCACCGTCCTGCCGGCGCGTGATCCAGCCGGCATGCGCGGCCTCGCCGGTGTGCCAGGTCCACAGGCTGTAGTCGTACTCACGCAAGCGGTCGTATGCGGTCGCCATCAGCGCGGGCACGTCGGTGGCGGCGAGGAACACCTCGTCACTCGGGTCTTCCACGCCCCACTCGATGCGCAGGTTCCAGCGCGCGGCCAGCTCGTTGACGCTGTCGATCAGCGAGGCGGTGTCGCCATCCTCGACGTAGAAGCCGGAGGTCCAGTCGATCACCTCCCTGAGCGGGACGATCGGCTCGACCTGGTCGAAAGCGCCGCCCAGGTCGGCGTCAATGCGCTCGCGATAGGCTGCGAACTGCTGCAGTGCGGTGTCCTCGTCGCCGGGGTTGATCAGCAGCAACAACTGCCAGACCAGTGCTTCGGTGCTCGCCTCGTCGCTGTCGAAGTCGGCACCGGGCTCGAGGGCGTTGGCGAAGTTGTCGTCCGGGTCGAACTCGGTGTCCGGGGTGGTCATGGCGGTGGCGCTCTGCTCGGGTCGGCCGGGTCGCGGTCTGGTGCAAGTGTGCGCCAAGCCGCCCTTGGGAACACGCGGTGGTTGCGGCCATCGGGCCAGGGGGGGGACGGCAGCGGGCATGCCACCGCTGCGCCAGCGGGCTTATCCTGTCGCCACCGTGGCCGGCGCGCCACCCAACGAACATGTGAACCGATGACCGACACGCCACCCGACCGCCTCGCCTCCAATCCCCGCAGCCCCTACCACGACGCGGCCATGCTCGAGCGCGGAGTCGGCATCCGCTTCAACGGCGAGGAGAAGACCAACGTCGAGGAGTACTGCGTCAGCGAGGGCTGGGTCCGCCTGCCGGTGGGCAAGTCGCTCGACCGCCGCGGCAACGCCATGACGATGAAGTTCCAGGGCGTGGTCGAGCCGTACTTCCTCGACTCGGCCGAGCCGGACGACGGAACCGCTTAGCCGGGCCCGCTTTCTGCGCGCACGCCGGCAATCTACGCCGGTGATAGTGGGGCGGCGCTGGCTGAGGTCCTCGGCTGAAGCCGCTCCTACGCCCGCCCGCGCATCCCCTGTAGGAGCGGCTTCAGCCGCGAGCTCCTAGCTACCCAGGTGAGGCGAACAACAGACCCGCCCGCACGCCGCACGCTCCGCCGCCAGGACATTCATTGCCGGGCAGGCCGGCGTCCAGGATCACCCGCACGTGTCCGCCGGACGGGATTGGCCGGATCGTCGTGCAACAACTTGCGGGTCACGCCGTTGGTCCAGCCGAAGCCGTCCTGCAGCGGGTACTCGCCGCCGCCGCCGCCGTGCGCGCCGTCCGGTGTCGTGCGGACCACGTATTTCTCGACGAGCTTGCTTTCGTTCTCGTAGACGCTGCCGACGGTGCGCAGCCAGCGCCGCGCGATTTCGCCCGACAACTCGGCCTCGCCGTAATCGGCCAGGCCGCGAATCGCCAGCCATTGCAGCGGCGCCCAGCCGTTGGGCTGGTCCCACTGTTCGCCGCTGAAGTTGCGCGTGGTGGCCAGGCCGCCGTCCTCGAGCAGCTGCGCGCGCAATGTCGCCGCCACGCGCTGCGCCTGGCGCCGGCTCGCCAGGCCGACGAACAGCGGCGTCGCGGTCGCCGCGCACAGCCGCTCGCGTGGCGCGCCGTGCGCCCAGTCGTAGTCCAGATACGCGCCGATGTCGTCGTGCCACAGCCAGCGGTCGATCGCCTGCGCACGCGCGTTCGCGCGCTGGCGGAACTCGGTCGCACCGGCCTGGTCGCCGCACGCCGCGGCCAGCTGCGCGATCTGCGCCTCCAGCTTGTGCAGGAACGCGTTGAGATCGACCGGCAGGATCAGCGTGGTGCGGATGCTGGTCAGCACGCCGTCGTCGCCGCACCAGCGCGAGCTGAAATCCCAGCCCGACGCCGCGCCCGCGCGCAGTTCGCGATAGACCTCGTGCGCCGGGCGCTTGCAGGCGCGTGCGGTGGTCACGTCTTCGAGGTAGGACTCCTCGCGCGGGCTGTCGCGGTCGTCCCAGTAGCGGTTGAGCAGCGCGCCGTCATCCATGCGCACGCATTGGCGGTGCGCCTCACTGCGGCGCAGGTCGCCGCTGCCGTCCATCCAGTACGCGTACTCCTTGCGCAGCCGCGGCAGGTACTTCACCGCGCGGCAGATGCCGTGCTGCTCGAACAACTCGGTCATCAGCGCGAACACCGGCGGCTGCGAGCGGCTCAGGTAGTAGCTGCGGTTGCCGTTGGGCACGTGGCCGTAGGTGTCGATCAGGTACGCGAAGTTGTCGGCCATCGCGCGCAGCAGGCGCGGCCGCCCGCTTTCGGCCAGGCCCAGCATGGTGAAGTAGGAGTCCCAGTAGTACATCTCGCCGAAGCGCCCGCCCGGCACCAGGTAGGGATCGGGCAGCGGCAGCAGCGAGGAGCGCGTGGGATGCTCGCGCGGCTGCCGGGTCAGCACGTCCCAGAGCCGGTCGATGTGCTCGACCAGCGGTCGCTCCGGATCGGACACGTAACCGCTCGCGGGCGGATGTTCGGCGGTGAAGTGCGCGTGCACGAAGCGGCCCAGGTCGAATTCCGGCGCGGACTTCTGCGCGCGGTAGGCATCCAGGATGTGTTCCGGATCGCCCCTGGGCGCACAGTCGACGAAGGTCTTGCTGTCGGCGAACACGCGCTGGGTCTGCACCGCGACGAACAGCTCCTGGTAACGATCGGCCGGAGTCAGCGTATCGGCCGGGGCGACGCTGGCCACCTTGGCCGCGTATTCCTCGGCATCGCCGCGCTCATCGCTCATCGCTGCGCAGCCGCTGCTCGGTGTAGTCCCACAGCAAGCCGCCGTCGACGTAGACGGTGCTGCCGGTGATGTAGTCGGCATCGCTGGAGGCTAGGAACACCGCCGCGCCGGCCACGTCCTGCGGCGTGCCCAGGCGCCTGAGCGGGATGTTGGCCAGCAGCGGCTCCAGCAGTGCCGGATCGTCGAGCACCGGCGCGTTGATCGGCGTGCGGATCGCACCGGGCGCGATGTTGTTGACGGTGATGCCCAACGGCGCCAGCTCGACGGCGAGGTTGCGCATCAGCATCTTCAGCCCGCCTTTGCTGGCGGCGTAGCTGGCGAAGTTGGGGAACGGCAGTTGCTCGTGCACCGAACTGATGTTGATGATGCGCCCGCCCCGACCGGTGTCGCGCAGGTGCCGCACGAACGCCTGCGCGGCAAAGAACGCGCCCTTGAGGTTCACATCGAGCACCAGGTCGTACTCGGCCTCGGTCACCTCGCAGAACGCCGCGTAGCGCTCCACGCCCGCGTTGTTGACCAGGATGTCGATGCGGCCCATCAGCCGCACGCCTTCGGCCACCATCTGCCGCACCGCCTCGACGTTGCCGATGTCGCCGGCCAGTACGCAGCCCTCGCCGCCGGCCTCGCGCACCAAGGCCAGGGTCTGCCGCGAATCGGCGTCGTCGTGCAGATCCTCCACGATCACGCGCGCGCCCTCCCGGGCGAAGCGCACCGCGATGCCGCGGCCGATGCCCTGGCCGCTGCCGGTGACCAGCACTACCTTGTTCTTCAGACGCACTGCCGATCCCGCACCGCACCCAAGGCTGACGAGTCTAGGCGGGCGGCGCGTGAATGGCGCGCGAGGTGCAGCCGCAGCGCCGGGGCGCATCGCGCATGCGGCGCGGGGTGCGCGCGAGCGCGGAACGCCTGAGCTTCGCGGCGGGTTAACCGGCTCTACGGGATAGTCGAAGTGGTCGAGCCGGGCCATGACGAGTCCGGTCCGACGTCCGCAATCGGCCGCAGAACCGATGCCGCATCGAATGCCCGCACCGGGTCGCACCAGCGCGGCCCGCGCGCCGACCTCTTCGGTCGACCCCACCAGGAGACAACCATGACCACACCCAGAGAACAGCTACTGAACTCGTTGCGCGACGCCCACGCAATGGAGAAGCAGGCCGAGACCATGCTCAAGGGACAGGCCAAGCGCCTGGAGCACTACCCGGAGCTCAGGGCCCGCATCGAGCAGCACGTGGAGGAAACCCGCGGTCAGGCCGAACTGGTGAGCCAGTGCCTGGAGCATCTCGGCGAGTCACCCTCGAAAATCAAGGACAGCGGCGGCTCGATGCTGGCCATGGGCCAGTCGCTGGCCGGCATGGTGGTGGACGACGAGGTGCTCAAGGGCATCATCGCGTGCTACTCCTTCGAGCACATGGAGATTGCCTCCTACCGCCAGCTCATCGCGATGGCGCAGGCGGTCGGCGAGCCTGAGGTCCAGCGGATCTGCGAGCAGATCCTGCCCGAAGAGGAAGCCATGGCCGCGTGGCTGGAGCAACGCATGGACGGCATCACCGAGGAGTTCATGATGCGCCTGGGGATGCCGCCCGACGCGCGTCCGGGTGCGTCGCGGGCCGAAGCCAAGCGTTGAGTGCGGGCGCTGCGATCCGCGTGCGCGATGCGCACCCGGATCGCCGGCGCGTTCATCGCGATGCGCTCAACCAGGGCGCTCAACCCACGCCGCTCAACCCAGGGCGGTATCCAGCAGCATCATCAGCACGAAACCCAGCATCAACCCGCCGGTCGCGAAGTTCTCGTGGCCCTGCCGGTGCGACTCCGGGATGATCTCGTGGCTGACCACGAACAGCATCGCGCCGGCCGCGAAGCCCAGCCCGATCGGCAGCAACAACGGCACCAGCACGACCAGGCTGGCACCGGCCACCGCCCCGACCGGCTCGATCAGCCCCGAGGCCATCCCCACCAGCACCGCGCGCGCGCGGCTGTAGCCGGCGGCGATCAGCGCCATCGCCACCACTAGGCCTTCGGGCACGTCCTGGATCGCGATGCCGGTGGCCAGCGCGTTGCCGCGCGCGAAATCGTTGGCGTAGCCGACCCCGATCGCCAGCCCTTCGGGCAGGTTGTGCAGGCAGATCGCGAACACGAACAGCCAGGTGCGCTTGAGACGATGGGGCGACCGGCCTTCCGGACCCTTGATGAAGTGCTCGTGCGGTATGGCGCGCTCCAGCGCCATCACCAGCGCCGCACCGACCATGATCGCCATGCCGACCAGCAGGCCCGCGCCCCAGCGTCCCGCGCCCTGCGCCTGGGCAGCCGCGATGCCCGGCAGCACCAGCGAGAATGCACTGGCGGCCAGCATCACGCCGGCACCGAATCCGAGCAGTGCATCCTGGGTGCGTTGTTCGATGCCGCGCATGAACCACGCCGGCGCGGCGCCCAGTGCGGTCGCGGCCGCCGCGGCCGAGCCACCCAGCAGCGCCGCCAGCACCGGTGTCATGCCGCCTGCGCTCAGCCCCGGCACCCGCGCCGCGCCTCACCGATGGTGTACAGGCGCCGCCATGGCGCCTCGCACGCCGGCTGCCGCACGCCGGCCGCATGCGTCATGGCCGGCCCGGCGTTCCCACCGGTGCCGGCGGTTGCGGATCATGCGCCGGCGGCTGGACCGGCGCGGGTTCGTCGGGAGCCGGCACTTCGGGTGTCGACGGCGCGGGCCGGGGCACCTCGGGCGGGGCCGGGCTGGGCTGCGGCGTCTGCGGCTGCCCGTCCGGCACGGCCGGCGTGGGATTGGGTGTGATCATCGATGGCGATCTCTGGCGGCTCTGCGCACCTTGCCGGCTGCGCCGTCGCCTCGGCGTCAATGCTACCGGGCACGGCGCGGGCCTGGCGCCAGTGCACGAACGCGCACTACGACTTGAGCTTGTAGCCGGTCCGGAACACCCACCACACCGCCACCAGGCACAGCACCAGGAAGCCCGCGATCATCCCCGCGCTGACCACCACGTCGACATCCGACACGCCGTAGAAGCTCCAGCGGAATCCACTGATCAGGTACACCACCGGGTTGAACAGGGTGATCGTCTGCCACACCGGCGGCAGCATGCTGATCGAGTAGAACGCGCCGCCGAGGAAGGTCAGCGGGGTCACGATCATCAGCGGGATGATCTGCAGCTTCTGGAAGTCGTCGGCCCACAGCCCGATGATGAAGCCGAACAGGCTGAAGCTGACCGCGGTCAGCAGCAGAAAGCACAGCATCCACAGCGGGTGGGCGATTTCGTAGGGCACGAACACCCGCGCGGTCAGCAGGATCAGCGCACCGACCATCACTGACTTGGTCGTGGCCGCGCCGACATAGCCGATCACCACCTCGACGTAGGACACCGGCGCGGACAGCAACTCGTAGATCGTGCCGGACCACTTGGGCATGTAGATGCCGAAGGACGCGTTGGAGATGCTCTCGTTGAGCAGTGACAGCATGATCAGGCCCGGGATGATGAAGGCGCCGTAGCTGACCCCGTCGACCTCGCCCATGCGCGAGCCGATCGCCGCGCCGAACACCACGAAGTACAGCGAGGTGGTCAGCACCGGGGAGACGATGCTCTCGGCCAGGGTGCGGAAGGTGCGCGCCATCTCGAAGCGGTAGATCGCGCGGATCGCGTGGAGGTTGAGGGACATTTCAGCAGCTCCGCTCATCGTTTCCCGCGACGGCGGGGAAACACTGCTCGTCATCCCCGCGCAGGCGGGGATCCAGTGGCGCGAGACGGGAGTGGCCGCCGAATCGAATGCGGCATTGCGCGCTGGAGTCACTGGGTTCCCGCTTGCGCGGTAATGACGAGCAAAAGGACAGGCGAGGAACACGCGGAAAGCGACCGCTCATGCGTTCCCCCGCACCAGACTCACGAAAATTTCCTCCAGCGAACTCTCGCTGGAATGCAGGTCCTTGAAGTCGACGCCGTGGTCGGCCAGCCGCCGCAGCAGCGTGGCGATGCCGGTGCGCTCGCCCTGGGTGTCGAAGGTGTAGACCAGCGCGCCGCCGTCGTCCGACAGCTCCAGCGGCAATCCCTCCAGTCCGTCGGGAATGCGCGACAACGGCTCCTGCAGGGTCAGGGTCAGCTGCTTGCGGCCGAGCTTGCGCATCAAAGCGACCTTGTCCTCGACCAGCACTATCTCGCCGTGGTTGATCACGCCCACCCGGTCGGCCATCTCCTGCGCCTCCTCGATGTAATGCGTGGTCAGGATGATGGTGACGCCCTGTTCCCGCAGCCCGCGCACCATCTGCCACATGTCGTGGCGCAGCTCGACGTCGACCCCGGCGGTGGGCTCGTCGAGGAACAGGATGCGCGGCTCGTGCGCCAGCGCCTTGGCGATCAGCACGCGGCGCTTCATGCCGCCCGACAGCGCCAGGATCTTGCTGTCCTTCTTGTCCCACAGCGACAGCGCACGCAGCACCTTCTCCAGGTGCGCCGGATCGGGCGGCCTGCCGAACAAACCGCGACTGAAACGGACCGTCGCCCAGACCGACTCGAAGGCGTCGGTCGAGAGCTCCTGCGGCACCAGGCCGATCTTGGACCGCGCTGCACGATAGTCGCGCACGATGTCGTGGCCGTCGGCGATGACCGTGCCGCTGCTGGCGTTGACGATGCCGCAGATGATGCTGATCAGCGTGGTCTTGCCCGCGCCGTTGGGCCCGAGCAGCGCGAAGATCTCGCCGCGGCGGATCTCCAGGTCGACGTTCTTCAGCGCCTGCAAGCCGGAGGCATAGGTCTTGGTGAGGTTCTGTACGGAGATGATCGGCTGCACGCGGTATCCTGTCGATCTTTCGGCGGCGGCGAAGCGGGCCGCCGCCGCACAGCCTAGCGGCGATGACGGGCCGGTATAAGCCCCGGGCAGGAGGCGCCAATGGCGATCGGTGCAGGGCCGTCACGCCGCATGTACAGGAGATGCGTTCAGGTTTGTAAAAAACTGATCAACTCGTCCGCTGTAGGATCGCGCAAATTGCGACGCAGTTGGCATTCCGCCGAGGTCGCACTGCCCCACCCGCACGAGGAAGCAGATGCCACTCATCGACCCAGCGACACCCGCCACCCCCGTGCTGCCGTCCACCGGACCGCGGCCGTGATGCGCATGCTCGGCGCGGCCGAGATCGAGGCGGCCATCTCCAGGCTCGAGGGGGAGATGTCGGACCTGCAGCACCGGCACCGCGACCTGTTCGCCTACGCCAACGCCTGGGCCGAACGCTACGACGCGATCGTCTTTGCCACCCCGATCGAATCACGCGCCGCAGTCGAGGCCCGCCTGAACCGCATCGGCGTGCGCTGGGGTGTGGCCAACGGCGTACGCATGACCGGCCAGTTCCCGGCGCTCGATCCCGCCTGAACTTCTGGAGCGGCCGTCGGCGACCCGGCGGCGTGCCGCGCTACCCCGCCGACGACGATCAATCGTCAGCCATGGGGCTTGCGACCGGTCGGTCCAGCGGATCGCCCAGCACGTCCTGCACGTACAGCATTCGCGCCAGCACCATGGCGGCGGCCAGCAGCGGCGTTGCCAGCAGCACCCCGAGCATGCCGAGCAGGCTGGCCATCAGCAGCTGCGAGGCGACTGACAGCGCCGGCGGGATGCTCACGGTCTTCTCGAACACGATCGGCATGATCACGTTGCTCTCGATGTTCTGGATCACGAAGTACGCACCCACCGCCATCAGGCACAGGGCCGGGCTTTCCAGGAACGCCACCAGTGCGATCGGCACCACCGCGATCAACGGCCCCAGGTAGGGAATGAAGGTCAGCAGCCCGGTCAGCAGGCCGAGGGTGAACGCCAGCGGCACGCCCAGCAGGTGCAGCACCAGCCAGGTCGACAACCACAGCAGCACCATCGAGATCAGTTGTCCGACCAGCCACCAGCGCAAGGCGTTGCCGAGCTTCTCCAGAACTTCGCAGGCGCGCTCGCGACGCGGCAGCGGGACCAGCCGCAGCAGCCCCTCGATGTACATCCGCGGGTTGTAGGCGAAGAACACCCCGATGAACAACGTGATGAGGAACGCCGCCAGCGCGCCGAACACGGTCGCGCTGACCCCGCCGATGCGCGCCCACACCTGTTGGGCTTCGGTCACGTCCAGCTGCGGCAGGGTGTCGAGCGCATAGGCGCCGAACGTGTGCGCGCGCAGCATTGCCTCCAGGTCCTCGATCGACTCGGCCATGCCGGCCATCAGCGCCTGGACCTCGTGCGCCACCCCGGGTCCGACCATCCATACCGCCGCGCTCGAGCCGGCCAGCAGCAGCGCCAGCACCAGGGTCAGCGACCAGCCCTCCGGCAGGCGCGTGCACCGGCTGACCACGCCACTGAAGAAGCACAGCAGCACCGCCACCAGCACCCCGGCGAACATCAGCAGCAGCACTTCCAGCGCCTTCCACAGCACCAGCACCAGCAGGAACATGGCCGTCACCACGCCGGTGACGTTGAACGCACGTCGGGTCAGGCTGGTGGCGCCGCCGACGGCGGCGGGCGTCGGGTCCGCGCTCATGAGCACGACGTTATTGCCCGCCGCGTGATGCCGATGGTTAAGCGCCCCTGTAGGAGCGGGCCATGCCCGCGATCGGGAACGATGCGGGTGACTGCGCGTGATCGCGCCCATGGTGCACTCCTACAGCCCCCCCGAGCCCGCTCGACGCTGCATCCACGGCCGATCGCGCAACCTGCAGGTCACCCGATGCAGGAGTGATGCATGTCGCCGATCGAGTGGCGGGACGCCGTTGCAATCGCCTGGCCGCTGCTGGTCGCGCTGATACTGGGATGGCTGATGCGCCGCGCACTGCTGGCGGTCGCCCGGCGGGCACGGGCCCACGTCCAGACCCGCCTGCGCGCGCGCGTGGTGCAGGTGATCGCGGTGCCCGCGGCGGTCGCACTGCCGCTGTTCTTCCTCAGCATCGCCGTACGCGGCACGCCGTTGCCGCCGGAGTGGATCGCGCGCACCCAGCACTGGCTCGGCGTCGGCGGGCTGCTGTGCCTGACCTGGCTTGCGGTGCGCGCGGTCGGTGCGGTCGAGCGCCGGATCCTGCGGCACAACCCGGTCGACGACGAGGACAACCTCGCCGCCCGACGCGTGCAGACGCAGACGCGGGTGCTCAGCCGGGTGCTGCAGATCGGCATCGCGCTGATCGGCGTCGCCATCGCATTGATGACCTTCCCGGCGATCCGCCAGGTTGGCGCCACCCTGCTCGCCTCGGCCGGCATCATCGGCCTGGTCGCCGGCATCGCCGCCAAACCGGTGTTCGGCAACCTCATCGCGGGCCTGCAGATCGCGATCACCCAGCCGATCCGGATCGACGACGTGGTGATCGTCGATGGCGAGTGGGGCCGGATCGCGGAGATCACCAGCACCTACGTGGTGGTGCGCGTGTGGGACGAGCGCCGGCTGATCGTGCCGCTGCAGTGGTTCATCCAGAACCCGTTCCAGAACTGGACCCGCAGCAGCGCCCAGCTGCTCGGCACGGCGTTCCTGTGGCTCGACTACCGCACGCCGATGGCGGCGGTGCGCGCCGAGCTCAAGCGCATCTGCCAAAGCGACGAACGCTGGGACGGCCGCGTCTGCGTCGCCCAGGTCACCGAAACCGAGCAGAGCACCATCCAGGTGCGGCTGCTGGTCAGCGCGCGCGATTCCGGCACGCTGTTCGATCTGCGCTGCGCCGTGCGCGAACGGATGATCGACTACCTCTGCGCCCAGCACCCGCACGCCTTGCCGCTGCTGCGCGCCGACATCGCCCGACACCCCGCGGACGCCGAACCGTCGCAGGGCCCACGCGACGCCCCCAGCGGTGCCGAAACCAGCTCGCCCGGCGCCGAAGACGTCAACGCGGCGGACGTGGCGGCCGCGAGGACTGGGCGGCGACGCTAAGCACCATGCTGCAGGTGGTTTTCAGCGAACGCGCGGCGCGCCGCTTGCGACGTCGCGGCAGGCCAGCACCGCTGCAACAATGGTCCGATCAGCTGCCGCCGGCGTGGTCCGGCCTGGCCTGGCGCAGCGGCAGCCGACTGGCCAGCTGCCAGATGTGCCCGACGGCGAAGATGTTGTAGTCCGACCCCAGCGACACCAGCAGCACCGCGGCCGCGAACGGCACGTAGAACGTGAGCTCCCCGTAGCCGAGGAGGTCCTGGAAGACGTATGTGGTGAGGCCGAGCGCGGCCGCGAGCGCCACGACGCTCGCGGCCACCAGGAACAGCGGCGCGACGATCGCCCGCAGGAAGACCCCCAGGATGAGCAGGACGACGGCCAGGACGGCGAGCGAGATGCGCCCGAGGTCGTCGTTGACCCTGCGGACGGTCTCCTCCGAGAGCGCGGTGTCCCCGGCGACGCTCACCCGCGCGCCGGCGAGATCGCTGCGCGCCAGGAGCGCCGGGGTCCGGGCCTTGAGGTTGCGCAGCAGCGCGATGGCACGCGCGCCCAGCGGGTCGGCCTCGAAGACGACGAGGTAGCGGACCGCGTTGCGGCTGCGCGAGTACACCGCACCGAGGTTGCGCCCCGACGGCTGCTCGCGCGGACCGACGACCTGCGCG
>JAHWKC010000160.1 GCA_019348095.1 Pseudomonadota bacterium
ATCCCGAAGCGGTCCAGCCACTTGCGCGCCTTGCGGCAGGTGTCGCAGTTGTTGAGGCCGTAGAGGGTGGTGGTCATGGGCGTAAGAAGTGAGGAGTGAGGAGTGAGGAGTTGGAGGTAAGGAATGTTGGGGGCGGCGCTGGGCTTCTGCTTGTGCTTGTGCTTGTGCTTGTGCTTCTTCTCACTCCTCACTCCTCTTCACTCACTCCTCTCACTCCGCCAACCCGCGCAGCAGGTCGTTGATGCTGGTCTTGCTGCGGGTCCTGGCATCGACCTGCTTGACGATCACCGCGCAGTACAGCGAATGCGAGCCGTCCTTGGCCGGCAGCTGTCCGGACACCACCACGCTGCCCGGCGGCACGCTGCCGTAGCTGATCTCGCCGGTCATGCGGTTGTATACGCGGGTGCTCTGGCCCAGGAACACGCCCATGCCGATCACGCTGTGGTGGCCGACGATGAAGCCCTCGACGACCTCCGAGCGCGCGCCGATGAAACAGTGGTCCTCGATGATCGTCGGGGTGGCCTGCAGCGGTTCGAGCACGCCGCCGATCCCGGCGCCGCCGGACAGGTGGCAGTGCCTGCCGACCTGCGCGCAGGATCCGACCGTGGCCCAGGTATCGACCATGGTGCCCTCGCCGACGTGCGCGCCGATGTTGACGAAGCTCGGCATCAGCACCACGTCGCGGCCGATGTGCGCGCCGCGGCGGACGATAGCGCCCGGCACCACGCGCGCGCCAAGCCGGCGGAACGCGGCCTCGTCGAAATCGGCGAAGCGCGCCGGCACCTTGTCCCAGAACGGCGCCGGGTAGGACTCCACCAGCTCCATGTCCTGGGTGCGGAAGTACAGCAGCACCGCTTTCTTGAGCCACTCGTTGACCGCCCAGCCGCCCTGGCCGTCGGGCTCGGCGACGCGGAACTCGCCGCTCTCGATCCCGGCGATCACCCGCTCGACCGCGGGCCGGGTGGAGCCTTCGATCTCGTCCAGGGTAAGCATCGTGCGGCGCTCGAACGCGCTGTCGATCATGAACCGCAAATCGTCCGGGCCGGGCCCGGCCGGCGCGGCCTTCTTCTTGACCGGACCGGTAGCGGCCCGGGTCGCACCGACGGCGGTCTTGCCCGCCGTCCTGCCGACCTTCTTGCCAGCCGGTTCAGCTACTTTCTTACTGACCTTCTTCTTACCGACCTTCTTGCTGACTTTGTTGCTGGCCTCATCACTGACCTTCTTACTGGTCTTCCTGCCCGCCTTCTTGGCCGGCTTTCCGGTACTCATCGTGCATCTCCTTCCAGGCGCGCGAGCAGGGCCGCGCGCAATGCCTGTTGTTGCGGTTCGTCGAGCGGCTGCTCGCGCCCCTCCGCGCTGAGGGTGGTGATCTGGAACACGTCCTCGGCCCGTTCGCCGAAGGTCGCGATACGCGCATCGTGCACGCGCATGGCCTGGTTGCGAAGGCTCTGTGCGACGTCGGCCAACAGACCGGGCCGATCGGTGCAGACCAGGCTCAGCAGGGTGCGGCCGGTCGCGGTCGCATCGAAGCCGATCTGCGGCGCGAAACGGAAGTGCCGCAGGTGCCGCGGCAGCGTGCGACGCGCCGGCTTGATCCGGTCGAGCGGCTCGGCCAGCGCGTTGGCCAGGGCGCGCTCGACATCTTCGGCCGGCGGCATCTGGCGCGGGTCGGCCGGGATCACCTCGAAGGTATCGAAGATCGTGCCGTGCGGACCGTCGAGTACGCGCGCCTGCTGGACTGCCAAGCCAAGCCGGTCGAGCATCGCGACGATGGCGGCGAAAAGCCCGTCGCAATCGGGCGAATGCACGAATACTTCCAGCGCGCCGGGGTGCGCGGCCACCGGCCGGGCGCGCACGCAGGTCGCGCCCTCGGCAATGCCGCGCAGCGAGGCCGCCTGCCAGGCGAGCTGATCCGCCCGCCCCTGCTGGAAACCGGCCTCGGGCATGCGCGCGAACAACTGTTCGATGTCGGCGTCACCGCAGCCGAATGCAACCAGCATCGCGTGGGCCGCGCCGCGGGTTTCGGCGCTGCGCTCCTCGGCCGCGAGCGGGTGCTCGAGCCCGCGCCGAAGCGCCAGTCGGGTCGCGGTGTAGAGGTCGGCCATCAACCGGTCCTTCCAGGCGTTCCACAGCTTCGGCGAAGTGCCGGCAATGTCGGCGCAGGTCAGCAGATAGAGGTGGTCGAGCCGCTCGCGGTCGGCCACGGTGGTGGCGAAGCGGTGGATCACCTCGGGATCGGCGATGTCCTGTTTCTGCGCGG
Source organism: Pseudomonadota bacterium (assembly GCA_019348095.1). GTDB lineage: Bacteria > Pseudomonadota > Gammaproteobacteria > Xanthomonadales > Xanthomonadaceae > Novilysobacter_A. The sequence goes on from JAHWKC010000160.1 coordinate 2,261, forward strand.
TCATCGACATCAGCAGGTGCTTGCGCACCAGCCACTCGACCAGCGCGGTGTCGGCCTCGGGCAATTCCAGCGCGCTGCAGAAGGCGCGCGCGTCATCGCCGCCGAGCTCGGAATGGTCGCCGCCACGGCCCTTGGCGATGTCGTGGAACAGACCGGCGAGCAGAAGCAGTTCCGGCTTGCGCAGGCGCGGCCAGATCTGGTGCGCGAGTGCGAAGCGCGGGTCGGGCCGGCCCGAGGCGAAGGCGGCGAGATTCTTCAACACCGCCAGAGTGTGCTGGTCGACCGTATAGACATGGAACAGGTCGAACTGCATCCGCCCGGAAACCTTCAGGAACGCCGGAATCCAGCGCCCGAGCACACCCAGCCGCGCCATCCGGGTCAGTGTCTCCACCGGCTGCGGGCCACGCAGCAACTGCACGAACTGCCTGCGAAGCGCCTGGTCGGCCTCCGCATAAGACGGCAGTTGCGGCAGCGCCTCGGCCAGTGCGCGCGCGGTGTGCGAATGCAGCCCGCGCACCGGCGCACCGGCATCGCTGCTGCCATCACGGGCCTGCACGGCGGTGCCGTACGGCGCGGCCCAGGTCGCGAACAGCGCGAAGATGTCCTCCGGCGAACGCGGCCAATCGCCGCCTCCCGCCGACAGGCCGCGCGCGGACAGGTAGCCACGCCGCAGCTCGAAGCGCTCGCCCAGCGGCTCGGGCCGGGCGTCGCCCTCGATCTGCTCCTCGAACCGCTGCAGCAGGCGCTCGCCGATGCGCAGCACGATCGCGGCGCTGCGGTAGAAGCCCTGCATCATGTGCTCGACCGCCAGGGTGCCGCCGGCATCGACATAGCCCAGCCGCGCGGCCAGCGACTTCTGGTAGTCGAAGCGCAGCCGCTCCTCGCGCTTGCCGGCCTCCAGGTGCAGGCCGAAGCGCAGCCGCGACAACGCGCGGCGCTCGCGCTCCAGGGTGGCGACCTCGTCGGCGCCGAGCTGGCCGAACGCGATCAGCGATTCCAGGTCGGCGGTCCCGATGATCCGCAGCGCCATCCAGTTCAGCGTCTGCACGTCGCGCAGGCCGCCGGGGCCTTCCTTCAGGTGCGGCTCGAGGTTGTCGGAGGTGTCGTCGAAGCGGGCGTGGCGCAGGCGCAGCTCCTCGCGCTTGGCCTCGAAGAAGTCCTGCGGCGCCCAGGCGACCCGCGGCGACACCGCGGTCTGCAGCTCGCGCCGCTCGTGTTCGTTGGCGGCCAGCGGCCGGGCTTCGAGCAGGGCCGTCAGCACGGTGATGTCGGCGGCCGCGGCCTCGGTGCACTGCGCCAGCGACCGCACCGCGTGGCCGACCGGCAGACCGGCGTCCCACAACACCGCGAACAGGCGCGCCAGCGCGTCGGCATGCGCTGCCGAATCCTGCGGCTCGGCCATTACCAGCAGGTCGAGGTCGGACTGGGGGAACAGTTCACCGCGGCCGTAGCCGCCGACCGCGAACAAGGCCAGCGGCGCCTCCGGCGGAATGCAGCGCTGCCACGCGGCGTGCACCTGCACGTCGGCGGCGGCGGCGCGCTCGGCGAGCAGCCGGTCGATGTCGTCGGCACCGGCATCGAACCGCCCGGCGAAACCGGCGTCGGCCGCGGCCATCGCCTCGCGCGCCTGCGCGGCCCACTCGGCGTCATCCTGCAGCACCTGGTCCTGCGTTTCGTCCCGGCCGGTCGCGCCAGACCTTGCCTGGGTGCCGGCGCGCCGCCCGTTCACAGGTCGTTGTCGTCGCCCGGCAACCGGGTCAGGATCTCGACGCCGTCGTCGGTCACCGCGATGGTGTGCTCCCACTGGGCAGAAAGCTTGCGGTCCTTGGTCACCACGGTCCAACCGTCCGGCAGCAGGCGCGTGTGGCGGGCGCCTTCGTTGATCATCGGCTCGATGGTGAAGGTCATGCCCGGCCGCAGCACCAGGCCCTCGCCGGCGCGGCCGTAGTGCAGCACCTGCGGCTCGTCGTGATAAACCCGGCCGATGCCGTGGCCGCAGTACTCGCGCACCACGCTGAAACGCTCCGATTCGGCGTACTGCTGGATCGCCGCACCGATGTCGCCCAGGGTCGCACCGGGCCGGACCGCGCGGATGCCGCGGAACATCGCCTCACGGGTCACCTCGATCAGGCGCTTGGCCATGACCGAGGGCGTGCCGGCCACGAACATGCGGCTGGTATCGCCGTGCCAGCCGTTCTTGATCACGGTGACGTCGATATTGACGATGTCGCCGTCCTTGAGGATCTTGGATTCGTTGGGGATGCCGTGGCAGATCACGTTGTTGACCGAAGTGCAGACGGTCTTGGGAAAGCCCTTGTAGCCGACGTTGGCCGGAACGGCCTGCTGCACGTTGACGATGTGGTCGTGGCAGAGCTTGTCCAGGGTCTCGGTGCTGACGCCGGGCTTCACGTGGGGGGCGATCATCTGCAGCACCTCGGCGGCCAGCCGGCCGGCAATGCGCATCTGCTCGATCTCTTCGGGGGTCTTGGTGGTTACAGGCATGCGCGCATTATCGCCGATGCGGGCCGGTGGCAGGAAATCCGGGCTTTTTGACGCGCGGATAAGAGCGGGTAAGGCCAATTGGGTCTCGTACGCGGTGTTGGCGCCATGCCGCCTGGGTTCAACCCCACTTACTGGTCACTTACCCGCTTCTCGCTCCTAACTGCCTCCGCCTTATCCGCGCCCCTCCGCGTCGATCCGCGTCAAAAGCACCTGCTTGCCCCCGCTCCCCTACCCGCCTACAATTGCCCGGCTGTGCAGGCCCTGCGCCTTCACGCCGCCCACGCCGGGCGTCAGCGAGCTGGAGCCGAGGCTCCAGCGCAGGCGAATACACACCCGCTGCCACAGTCCGTGCCGGGGTGCTGCATACGGTCTGGAGCCAAGGCTCCAGTACGGGTATGTGGTTCGGCCACGGAAGCAGCGGGGAGGCCCAACCCCGGAATCCTCGCCACGGCCTGCGCCGCGGCAGCCGCCCTACCCTCTGGCGGCCGGATTCCACTGCCTGGAGTTACAAGCAATGCCCCAGATCACCATGCGCCAGATGCTGGAGGCCGGCGTCCATTTCGGCCACCAGACCCGCTACTGGAATCCCAAGATGGGCCCGTACATCTTCGGCGCCCGCGGCAAGATCCACATCATCAATCTCGAGAAGACCGTTCCGCTGTTCAACGACGCGATGAACTTCCTCTCGGGCATCGCCCAGAACCGCGGCATGATCCTGTTCCTGGGCACCAAGCGTTCCGCGCGCGATGCCGTGAAGGAAGAGGCCGAGCGTTGCGGCATGCCCTACATGAACCAGCGCTGGCTCGGCGGCACGCTGACGAACTTCCGCACCGTCAAGCAGTCGGTGCAGCGCCTGAAGGAACTCGAGGCCGCGGAAACCGACGGCACGTTCCAGAAGCTCGTCAAGCACGAAGTGCTGCAGCT
>JAHWKC010000161.1 GCA_019348095.1 Pseudomonadota bacterium
ACGCCCGACCGCCCGCCGCGCCCGCGGAGGGGTACGCGAGGCGGCGGTTGCGGCGGTCGGGCGCGACGCGAGGCCCGCGCGGCCGGGGGAGGAGCCCGCGGGCCGGAGGATCTGAGCGATCCGATCCGGCGTCGCTGGGTGAGGTGCCCCCGCTGCGGCCGCACGTCGCCGGGTGCGTCAGCCGGCGGACGGCGGCGGTCAGAGCCGCCTGCGCCGCTCCGGCATCGCGCCCGCCCCGGCGACCGGCGTGATCGTGCCCTCTCGGGGCCGGCTCGCCTGACGCTCGCGGCCTGCGCCGGCTGCACGGCGGGCACCTGGACGGGGTCCTCGCGCAGGTGCGCCGTGTGGTGAAGGCTCGCCTGGGCGTGGGCCCCGTGCGCTTCTGCGCGGTCGCCGCCGCCCACGCCGCGCGGGGAGAAGGGCGCTCAACGCTCACCTCGCGGGCAGCCGCACGGCGGTCCCGCGCTTGCGCCCGCGCCGGACCGGGCGCGGGCACCAGCGCCGGGCGGCAACGCGCTGGCCGACGCCTTCGCCCGCGCCAAGCGTACGGACTGATGACCACCCGTTCTAGGGTTCGGTAGGAGCGACGTGAGTCGCGAGCTCTACCTCCGAGGCAGGGCCGGAACCGCGGTCGCGGGCTTCGATCGCGACTTACGTCGCTCCTACCAAGAGCTTCAGGGCGTGGGGAACAGGTCGCTTTGGGTGATGTGGCGCTCGGCGTCGATGAAGCCTGACAGGCCCACACCCACCAGGCGATAGCGGGTGCTGGCGGGCAGCTCGACGCGCGTGCGCAATTCGCAGGCGATGTCGCCCAGGTCTCGCAGCGACGCGGGGGGCGTGCCCGGGGTGAGGCTGCGGGTCAGCAGGCGGAAGTCGGCGGTCTTGAGCTTGAGCACCACCGTGCGCGCAATCCGGCCCTGTTCGCGCCGGCCTTGTTCGCGCATGTAGCCGGCCCAGGTCTTCTCGGCGAGCCGGCGGATGTGCGGCTCCAGTCCCTCCAGCGGCAGGTCGTGCTCGAAGGTGTCTTCGGACGAGATCTGCAGGGTCGGGCGTTCGGAGCGTACCGGGGAGTCGTCGATGCCCAACGAGAGCTCGTGCAGGCGGCGGCCCCAGCGGCCGAAGCGCTGCTCCAGAGCCGGCAGCCCGCATGCGCGCAGATCCGCCACCCGCGTGATGTCGAGCTCGGCCAGCTTCGCCTCCATGACCTTGCCGACGCCCGGCAGGCGGCCGACCGGCAGTGGCTCCAGAAAGCCGGCGACCTGATGCGGGCGGATCACGAAGATGCCGTCGGGCTTGCGCCAGTCCGAGGCGATCTTGGCCAGGAACTTGTTGGGCGCAACGCCGGCCGAGGCGGTCAGCCGGGTCTCCTCAAAGATCGCGGCGCGGATCGCTTCGGCGGTCTCGGTCGCGGTCGGCAGCCCGCTGGCGGTGACGTCGAGGTAGGCCTCGTCCAGCGACAGTGGCTCGATCAGGTCGGTGTGGCGGGAGAAGATCTCGCGCACTTGCCTGGACACGGCCTTGTAGCGCACGAAATCCGGTGGCACGAACACCGCCTGCGGGCACAAGCGCTCGGCGCGCACCGCCGGCATCGCCGAGCGTACCCCGAACTTGCGCGCCTCGTAGCTCGCCGCGCACACCACCGAGCGCGCGCCGCGCCACGCGACCACCACCGGCTGACCACGCAACGCCGGGTCGTCGCGCTGCTCGACCGAGGCGTAGAACGCGTCCATGTCGACGTGGAGGATCTTGCGCGGTGGCGGCACGGGGTTGGAGGGGAGTGGTGGGCGACACGCTAGCTTGGCATGCGTGTGTCATCGGCGGTGGAGGGCGGTGGCTGGCAGCGCAAATACTCACCGCTTTGCCGTCTTGCCCGTGCTGCTCCCCCTTTGGAAAAGGGGGGCAGGGGGATTTGCTCTTGCAGCAACGGACCCAACGCAATGATCATCGTTCGCTTGGCAAACTCGACGATCCGTCTCTTCCGCATGGCCAGATGACCCACAGCAGACTTTCGCCCCCGATCCGTCGCACGGCACGAGGAACCGCAATCGCCACGGCGATGGTCGCCGCGGTCTCGTTCCCGTCGGCGAGCGCTCAGGAAGCCGACGCCCCCGCCGCCGCCATGCTCGACCGCATTGAAGTCGTCGGCCGCATGCGGCCGCTGTCGAGCTTTCCCGGCGCGGTCAGCGTGGTCGATGGCGACACCCTGCGCGATGGCCAGCGCCAGGTCAGCCTGGCCGAAAGCCTGGGCCGCGTGCCTGGCGTCACCGTGCTGGACCGGCAGAACTACGCCCAGGACCTGCAGGTCCAGAGCCGCGGCTTCGGCGCGCGCTCGACCTTCGGCATCCGCGGCATCCGGTTGATCGTCGACGGCATCCCCTTGTCTGCGGCGGACGGTCAGGGCCAGGCGGGCAGCTTCCCGCTCGACACGCTCGACCGCATCGAAGTGCTGCGCGGGCCGCTGGCGCTGCAGTACGGCAACGCGGCCGGCGGTGCGATCGTCGGATATACGGAACTGGATGGTGACGATCGCCAGTCGCTCGAAGGATGGCTCGGCAGCGATGACAGCTACCGCATCGGCGCACGCATCGACGGCAGCGAGGCGGACGAACGGCTGCGCTGGCGAGTGCACGGCAGCCGCTTCCAGACCGATGGCGCCCGGCCGCACAGCGCAGCGGAGCGCTCGCAGTTCAGCGCGGTCGCGCAATGGACGCCGCGCGAGGGCGAGCGCCTGCGGCTGGTGCTCAACGCGCTGTCGCAGCCCGATACCCAGGACCCGCTCGGGCTGACCCGCGAGGCGTGGCAGCGCGACGCGCACGGCACCGCACCGGCCGCAGCGGAGTTCGACACCCGCAAGCGCATCGAGAACCACCAGCTAGGACTGGGCTGGCAACGCGACTACGCACCCGGCCGTGAGGCCTGGGTCAACGGCCATCGCATCCACCGCGACGTTGTGCAATTTCTGTCGGTGCCGGTGTTCGCCCAGGCACCGGCGAGCAGCGCCGGCGGCGTGATCGACATCATGCGGCGCTCCAGCGGCGTCGATGCCGGCCACCGCTGGCGCGGCGAGCGCGGCGCGGTCGCGGTCGGGGTCGAGCTGTCGCGGCTGGACGAGGCCCGTACCGGCTACGAGAATTTTCTCGGCAGCACCTCCGGCGAGCCGGTGCTGGGCGTGCGCGGACGCCTGCGCCGCAACGAGGACAATCGCGTGGACAGCCGCGACGCCTACCTCATCGGCGATCTGACCCTTACGCCGCAATGGACCGCACTGGGCGCGGTCAGGCATGCGCGGCTGACCTTTACCTCCGACGATCACTACATCGTGCCGGGCAACGGTGATGGCAGCGGTCAGACCGACTATCGCGAGACCGCCGCCTCGCTCGGCATCGCCCGGGCCCTCGATGATGGTGAAGTGTTCGCCAGCATCGGGCGCGGCTTCGAGACGCCGACGATCACCGAATCGGCCTACCGGCCCGACGGGGAGAGCGGCTTCAATCGCGACCTGGTACCGGCGCACTTCGTCTCCGCCGAGATCGGCGCGCGTTGGCGCTTCGGCACCGCGACGGCGAGCATCGCGGCGTACCGCGTCGATGGCGAGGAGGAGATCGTGCCGGCGCAGAGCAGCGGCGGGCGCACCAGTTACGCCAATGCCGGCCGCACCCGGCGCGACGGCATCGAGGCCGGCCTGGACGGCCGTTTCGGCCGGCAGTGGTCGTATGTGCTGACGGCGAACTTCATCCGCGCGCGCTTCGAGCAGGACTTCAGCTATCGCGTGACCCGCGGGCAGACCGAGGTGCGGACGGTGGAGGCGGGCAATCGCATCCCCGGCATCCCACCCGCCCACGGCTATGCCGAGCTGAAGTGGCGGACACCGTCGCAGCGCTTCAGCACGGCGATGGAAGCCCGCGTCGGCGACCGGATCCCCACCGATGACCGCAACACCGATGCCGCGCCCGGTCACGCACGCTTCTCCTTGCGCGCGCAGTGGCGGCTGCACGGCGAAGGCGGGTGGTATGGCTTTGCGCGCGTGGACAACCTGCTGGACCGCGACTACATCGGCTCGGTGATCGTCAACCAGGGCAACGGGCGGTTTTTCGAGCCGGGCCCGGGGCGCAGTTTTACCGTCGGGCTCGGGTGGCGCTCGGGCCGGTGAACGAATCCGCGAAATAGGCTGTAGGAGCGGCTTCAGCCGCGATCGGCTACATCAGCGCCTGCGCCGGTTCGTGATCGCGGCTGAAGCCGCTCCTACGGCGGCATCGCCAATGCGTGTTCTCGCGGCAGTCGCGGGGTGCCGCCGCCGCCGGGGCGCCGATACAATGGCGTTTTTCCACCCGAGCGCACCCATGGCCCTGCATCCCTACGACCTGTTCGACATCCGCTCCCTGCTCAGCGAGGAGGAGCGCGCGGTACAGGACACCGTGGCCAGGTTCACCAACGAGCGGGTGCTGCCGATCATCGGCGATGCCTTCGACGAGGCGCGGTTTCCCAAGGAGCTCATCGGCGAAATCGCCGAACTAGGCCTGCTCGGGTCCTCGCTGCCGGAGGAGTACGGCGGCGGCGGGCTCAATGCGGTCAGCTACGGCCTGATCTGCCAGGAGCTCGAGCGCGGCGACAGCGGCATCCGCAGCTTCGTGTCGGTGCAGTCGTCCTTGTGCATGTACCCCATCTATGCCTACGGCAGCGAGGAGCAGCGCAAGCGCTGGCTGCCCGGCATGGCGGCCGGCCAGGTGATCGGCTGCTTCGGGCTGACCGAGCCGCACGGCGGCTCCGACCCGGCCAACATGAAGACCACGGCGAAGAAGGACGGCGGCGACTGGGTGATCAACGGCTCCAAGATGTGGATCACCAACGGCAACCTGGCCGACATCGCGATTGTCTGGGCGCAGACCGACGAGGGCATCCAGGGCTTCGTGGTCGAGAAGGGGATGGCCGGATTCGCCGCGCAGGAGATCAAGCACAAGATGAGCCTGCGCGCGTCGGTGACCAGTTCGTTGTTCTTCGACAACGTGCGCGTGCCGCAGGAGAACCTGCTCGGGCAGCGCGGGCGGGGGTACGCCAACTTCCTGCACATCCTGGACGAGGGGCGGATCGCCATCTCGGCGCTGGCTGTCGGCGCCGCCCAGGGCTGCGTCGACGAGAGCGTGAAGTACGCCAAGGAACGCGAGGCGTTCGGCCGGCCGATCGGGCAGAACCAGGCGATCGCGTTCAAGATCGCTCGGATGGAGGCGCGGGTGCACACCGCGCGGACGGCGTACTACGACGCCGCCGCGCGCCTGCTCGCCGGGTTGCCGGTCAAGAAGGAGGCCGCGATCGCCAAGCTGGTGGCCGGCGAGGCGCTGCTGCTGGCCTCCAGCCCCGCCAGCGCCCTGCGGGAGGCGGACCCGGCCCACCCGGGCCTGGCGCCGTACCTGCGCCTCGCCGAGAGCGTCCAGGCGACCCGGGGCGACGGCGCCACCACCGCCCTCCTGCTCGCCAGCGCCGTGGTGCGCCGTGCCCTCGACGTCGGGGGTCCGGTCCAGCCGCTCCTGGAAGGCCTCCGCGCCGCGCGCAGGCAGTCCGCCGCCGCCCTCTCAGCCCACGCCCGCACCGCCCCCGCCGTCGACCTGCTTCGCGGCGTGGTGCCGGAGCGGCCGCACTGGCCGGAGGTGGTGCTGGACGGACTCGGGCGGCTCTCGGAGCACGG
>JAHWKC010000162.1 GCA_019348095.1 Pseudomonadota bacterium
CAGTTCCCCGCTGCGCTTAGCCCGGCGCCAGCCACGCGAACGGCCACCACGGCAGGTTGCGCAGCACCCAATAGCCGCCGATCAGCAGCAACCAGAACCTGCCGCCCAGCAGCACGTCCATCACCGGCTTGGGCAGCGGCACGCGACGGCCCAGGCTGTGCAGCAGCATCGGTGGCAACAGCAGCGCCAGCACCGGCAGCAGCGGATTCATCGCCACGACGCCGGCAACATCGCCATGTACCAGGGCGTGCAAGGCCCGGGTGGTGCCGCAGCCCGGGCAGAGCAGCCCGGTGAACTGCAGGAACAGGCATGGCAGGAAGGCGCTGTCGGCGGCATTGGGATCGAACCGCCGCAGCGCCCACACGCCCAGCGCACCAGCCGAGGCAAGCGCCGCCGTACCCGCGAGCACGACGGCGTGACGCGATGGACGATGCAGGATCATCCCTGCGCGGCTTGCATCTGCTGGAGCATTTCCAGGTACTGCTCGCTGGCGCCGGTCGTCAGGCTCCAGATCGTCAGCAGCACGCCGGCGATGGCCAGCGCCGTCGCCACCCAGCACCAGGTCTTGGCGCTGTCGGAGGCGCGGCGTGCGCCGGCGATGTCGCCCTGGTCGAGCTTGCCGTTGACCTGCGCGGCGTAGACGATCGCGACGATGCCGGGAATGCCACCGACAAAGCAGCACAGGCAGAACGAGACGATCATCGAGATGATCGCCCAGGCGAGATGGTTCGGGACGTGCGCGGGTGCGTCGGCGTGCGCGGGCGTCGACGGTACCGGTGGTGGTGTACTCATGGTGGCTCCCCAGATGCTGTTCTTGTTTGCGTCGACCACGGCCGACTCCCCGGCCGCATCCTAGCGTGCGGCCGGGCGGCTGTCTTGGCAGCTGCGGAGCCAAGGTCGCGGCGGCAAGCAAATCCTCCGCAACCCTGCTTTTCCAAAGGAGGGAGCAGGCGCGCCGCGCTTTGGCTGTTCTCGCTATTTTTAAAAGAGGGCAGGGGAGATTTGCGCTTGCTCCTGGCCTAGGCCGCCTCGCCCCGCAGCGCCCGCACCGCCGCCTCCAGGGTCTGCGCATCGGCAAGGGCGCCGTCGACAGGCGTAGCGGCGACCACCTCCACGTGCGCGCGGCACCGGCGTGGCACGCGCATGCGCGACAGTCGGCCATCGCGCCGGCTCCACATGCTCGCCCACATGCCGCGCAGCGCCATCGGCACCACCGGTACCGGGCGGCGCTCGAGGATCCGCTCGACGCCGGACTTGAATGGGGCGATCGCGCCGTCGCGGGTCAACGCGCCTTCCGGGAAGATGCAGACGATCTCGCCGTCGGCCAGTGCCGCGTCGATCCGGTCGAACGCGCGCTGCATCAGTGCCGGATCCTCACGTGCGCCGGCGATCGGGATCGCCTTGGCGGTGCGGAAGATCCAGCGCATGACCGGTACGTTGAAGATCTTGTAATACATCACGAAGCGCACCGGCCGCGGGATGCTCGCCGCCAGGATCAGCGCGTCCATGTAACTGACGTGGTTGCACACGATCAGCGCCGCGCCCTCGTCGGGCACATGCGTCTCCACGCCGCGCACGCGCAGCCGGTACAGCGTTCGCACCAGCACCCAGCTGAGAAAGCGCATCAGAAACTCGGGCACGATGGTGAAGATCCACAGCGCGACCAGCGCATTGAGCACCGCCAGTGCCAGCAGCACCTGCGGGATGCTCCAGTCGAGGTAGCGCTGCACGACGATGCCGAGCACCGCCGCGAGCACGATGAAGGCCGCGTTCTGGATATTCATGCCGGCGATCACGCGCGCCATTTCGTGGCTTGGCGAGCGGCTCTGGATCAGCGCGAACAGCGGCACCACGAAGATGCCGGCGGACAGCCCGATGCCGACCAGGTCGAGCACGATCCGCACGCTGCCCGGCTGCTGCAGGAAGCCGCCGATGCCCAGCCCCCCGACCGGCGCCAGACCGCTGCGGGCGAAGTACAGATCGAGCAGGAACGCGCTGATGCCGAACGCGCCGACCGGAACCAGGCCTATCTCTACCGTGCGCGCCGACAGCTTCTCGCACAGCAGCGAGCCGGCCCCGACGCCGACGGAGAACAGCGCCAGCGCGAACACGTACAAGGTGGTGTCGGCGCCGCCGAGGTTGAGCTCGGCGTAGGTCGGCAGCTGCGCGGTCAGCACCGTGCCGACGAACCAGAACCACGACACCCCCAGCACCGCGTTGCCGACCGCACGCTGCTTGCGGGTGAGCTTCCAGATCGCGATCGACTCGGGGATCGGGTTCCAATTGATCGCAAGGTCCGGCGCACCGGCCTCGGCCCGCGGAATCGCGCGGCTGATGATGTTGCCGGTGATCGCCAGCAGCACGATTGCGCTCGCGGCGACCACCGGGCCGTGCTCGCCGGCCAGCTTGAAGATCAGCCCGCCGAAGATCATCCCGACCAGGATCGACATCGAGGTCCCCATCTCGACCAGGCCGTTGCCGCCGGTGAGCTCCTCGGGCTTGAGCACCGACGGCAGGATCGAATACTTGACCGGCCCGAACAGCGTCGACTGCATGCCGGTGCAGAACAGCGCGACCAGCAGCACGGTCATGTCCTGCAGCAGGAAGCCGGCCGCCGCCAGCGACATGATCAGGATCTCGAGCGCGGTGGTGATGCGGATCAGCTTCGATTTCTCGAGCTTCTCGGCGATCTGCCCGGCGGTCGCGGAGAACAGGAAGTACGGCAGGATGAACAACGCCGGCGCGAGATTGGTGTAGAGCGTGCGCTCCTGCGTGCTGACGCCGAGCCAGAAAAGCAGCCCGATGATCGCCTGCCGATAGACGTTGTCGTTGAAGGCGCCGAGCGCCTGGACGGTGAAGAACGGCGCAAAACGCCGCTGCTTGAGCAACGCGAACTGGTTATGCGCCATGCGGTGCCATGCGCCCCTTGAGTCCGGCGGAGCCTAGCAGAGCCCGTCGCGCCGGTAGGGGCTGGGCCGGCAGCGCTGACCCGATCGCGTGCGAACCGCCGTAGGAGCGCCCCATGGGCGCGATGCATGTCGCGAGCGTAGCTCCGGTCGCGGGCATGGCCCGCTCCTACAAAGTCGGCTCGTGTTGTTGCAGGAGCGCGCGATGGCCTCATGCACGTCGCGGGGTAGGTCCGGGTCGCGACTTACGTCGCTCCTACACACGAGGCGGGGCCAAGAGCTCGCGGCTGAAGCCGCTCCTACATGGCGGCGGTGTCGGGGACCTGCTCTCTTTCGATCGCGCGCCAGCCGATGTCGTGGCGGTGGAACTCGCCGTGCCAGGAGATTCCGGCGACCGCCTCGTAGGCGCGGTGCTGGGCGTCGGCGACCGAGTCGCCGAGCGCGCATACGCACAGCACGCGGCCGCCGGTGGTGGTGATCTGGCCATCGACCAGCCGGGTGCCGGCGTGGAACACCTTGCTGTCGCCGATCTCGGGCACGTCCCAGGCGCTGACCGGATCCCCCAGGCGCGGCGTGCCGGGGTAGTTCTCCGCGGCCATCACCACCCCGAGCGCCGGGCGCCGGTCCCATCGTGCTTCGATCTCGTGCAGGCGCGCATCCAGCGCCGCCTCGATCAGTTCGAGCAGGTCCGACTGCAGCCGCAGCATCACCGGCTGGGTTTCCGGATCGCCCAGGCGCACGTTGAACTCGATCACCTGGGGGGCGCCGGATGCGTCGATCATCAGTCCGGCGTACAGGAAGCCGGTGAACGGCACCCCGTCGGCGGCCATGCCGCGCACGGTCGGTTCGATGACATCGCGCATGATGCGTGCGTGCACCTCCTCGGTGACCACCGGCGCCGGCGAGTAGGCGCCCATGCCGCCGGTGTTGGGGCCGGTGTCGCCGTCGCCGACGCGTTTGTGGTCCTGCGACGTCGCCAGCGGCAGCGCGGTACTGCCGTCGACCATGGTGATGAAGCTGGCTTCCTCACCCTGGAGGAATTCCTCGATGACCACGCGCGCGCCGGCCGCGCCGAACGCGTTGCCGCCGAGCATCTCGCCGATGGCGGCTTCGGCCTCGGCCAGCGTCATCGCCACGACCACGCCCTTGCCGGCGGCCAGGCCGTCGGCCTTGATCACGATCGGCGCGCCGCCGCTGCGCTCGGACTGCTGGCGCACATAGGCCAGCGCGGCGTCCAGTTCGTGGTGCACCGCATACTGTGCAGTCGGAATGCCGTGGCGCAGCAGGAACTCCTTGGCGAAGGACTTGCTGCCCTCGAGCTGCGCGGCCGCGGCGGTCGGCCCGAAGATGCGCAGGCCCTCGCTGCGGAAGCGGTCGACCACGCCGGCCACCAGGGGGGCCTCGGGGCCGACCACGCTGACCGCGACCGCCTCGCTGCGTGCCAGTGCCAGCAGGCCGTTGATGTCGGTCGCATCGATCGGAATGTTGCGGCACTTGTGCTCGGTGGCGGTGCCGGCGTTGCCGGGCGCCACCAGTACTTCAGTGACGCGCGCGGATTGGGAGAGCTTCCAGGCCAGCGCATGTTCGCGGCCGCCGGAACCGATCACCAGAATCTTCATTGGCAGGAAATCCTCATTGGGTCATGCCGCGCACGCGCGAGGTTCGCGCGGCGCTTGGGTCGCCCGGCCGGGTGCGCAGGTGCCGGATCCCGGCCTCCGCGCACCGCCCGGGCGCCGGGGTGACGGGCGAGGCGCGACGCGTTTCGAGCCGCACTATCCATGGATAACGCAATCGCCGCCGCGGCGCGGCAATTCTACGCGAGCCGCGGCAGCGCCAAGCGGCTGCTACCATCGCGCGGTTTGCACAGACGGGGTTGGGTGTGGAATTCGTGCTCGGCGGTATCGAGGCGCTGCTGGCGCCGGTCATCGGCGTGATCAACCGCGTGCTGTGGGATTACGTGCTCGTCTACGGCCTGCTGGCGGTGGGCGTGTACTTCACCGTGCGGCTGGGCTTCCTGCAGGTGCGGCGCTTCCCGCACATGCTGAGGATCGTGCGTCCGGGTACCGGCGGCGATGCGAGCGGCATCTCGCCGTTCCAGGCGCTGGCGACGAGCCTGGCCTCGCGCGTGGGCACCGGCAATCTCGCCGGCGTGGCGATCGCGCTCGGCGTCGGCGGGCCCGGCGCGCTGTTCTGGATGTGGTGCACGGCGGCGGTCGGCATGGCCACCGCCTATGCCGAGAGTTCGCTCGCGCAACTGTACAAGGAGCGCGACGAAGAGGGGCAGTACCGCGGCGGTCCGGCTTACTACATGGCGCGTGGCCTGAAGAACCGCTGGATGGGCGCGGCGTTCGCGCTGTCGCTGCTGCTGACCTACGGCGGCGTGTTCAGCAGCGTGCATGCGAACGCGATGGCGCAGGCGCTCGGCGCTGCATTCGGCTTCAGTCAGGCGATGGTCGCTACCGGACTGGTCGCGCTGGCCGCGGTCATCATCTTTGGCGGCCTGCGCCGCATCGTGCGTTTTGCCGAATGGGTGGTGCCGTTCATGTCGGTCGGCTACCTCGCGCTCGCGCTATGGGTCGTGGTGACCAACATCACCCAGGTGCCGGACGTGCTGACGCTCGTGCTGCGCAGTGCTTTCGGCCTGGACGCCGCGGCAGGCGGCGTGCTCGGCGGCATCACCGTCGCGATGCTGCAGGGCGTCAAGCGCGGGCTGTATTCGAACGAGGCCGGCATGGGCAGCGCGC
>JAHWKC010000163.1 GCA_019348095.1 Pseudomonadota bacterium
GAAACGGCGGACCTTCGCGGGCAGCTCCTGCGTGGGCGTGGCGCGGATGTAGGCGGCGACGCCCCTGAGGAGGGACAGCGAGACGTCTTCGGGGAGCTGATCCATCAGATGACCGAGGATTCCCGCAGCGCCGCGATCTCTTGGTCAGACAACCCTGCATCTTGCAGCAACGCGTCGGTGTGCTCGCCGAGATCCTGTCGCGTGTCGCGCTCGCGATACAGGCCCTGCCGCACGAACGCGGCTATCTCCCGCTCGGCCGGCATGCGCAAGCCGGACACTCCCGCGGCCTTCAGGCCGTCCAGCAGCTGTCCGACCTCCTGCACCGGGTCCTGCATCAGGCGGCGGTGCGATACGCCCAGTGCCGGTAGGCCCGAGGCCGCCCGCAGCCCATGACTGACATAGGCCTCCCACAACGCGAGCCCGACATCCATGGGGATGCCATTGCGCTTGAGCAGGCTGGATGCCACCTCGACCGGGTGGCGGAAAATATGGATGCAGACCGGCACCTCGAGCACCCGCCGCCAGAGCGGAAACAGCAGGCACAGCCGCGGCTCCTTCACCAGCCACGGCCGATGGGCATCCATCTCCAGCACCAGTTGCGCGGCGCGGTCCTGGAACTCCTCCAGCACCGCATCATCGAGCCTGGACAGCTCGAAGCGGTGGACGCGGTTCCAGTCGCAACCGGCCTGGTGCAACACCCAGTCGTTGAGCTTCCTGACGTCGCGCCGCTCCCAGAAGCCCTTCGGATTCTCGTCCATGGCGCCGGTGCTGATGCCCTCGGGGCCGAAGTAGGCGCCCATCAGATTGAGCAGCCGCGCAAGCACCGACGTGCCGGACCGGTGCATGCCGAGCACGATCAACTGCATGGCATGCACTCCGCGCCGGTGCGGGCCGGACACGGACCCGGACGGGCATCCTGCTCAGACATGCTTCACCTGCTGCACGACCGCGCCCAGCGACTGGCGGATCTCGGTGGTGGATATCTCCGGGGTGCGCGGCAGGTATTTCACTTCGCACAGCTCCGACAGGAAGTCGAACTTCCCCAGCCAGTCGTGCCCCATGACGAATACGTCGGCCCGGTACCGGCGGATATCGTCGGCCTTCTGCTCCCAGGACTGTTCGGGAAACACCACATCGACGAACCTGATCGCCTCGAGCACCGCCTTGCGGTTGTCGTAGTTGAGCAGCGAGGACTTGTGCTTGCACTGGTTGAACTCGTCCGATGACAGTCCGACCACCAGGCGGTCGCCGCACTCGCGGGCTCGGCGCAGCAGGTTGATGTGCCCGGCGTGGAGGATGTCGAAGGTGCCGTAGGTAATGATCGTCTTCATCAGATGCCTATCGCGATGTTCTGTTGGCCGAGCCCCTGCAGGTCGGTGAGCTGCTTGACCCGGTCGGCGACACGCGCCGAACTGCCGTCATCGAGGTGATCGAAGAACATCCGGCGCTTCCACTCCAGGGTGGCGGTCTGCACCTGCGAGCGCGGTTCGAACAGCGATTCCAGCGCCTGGCTCAACTGCGCAAAGGAGTAGCACACCGGCCCCGGGAAGATGAAGTCGAGGTCGTAGAACGCGCCGCGCTCGATGCTTCGGTAGAGGTCGTAGTCGTAGGCGAAGCTGATGGCCGGCTTGCCGGTCAGCATGTAGTCGATGAAGCTGCTCGAATAGTCGGTGATCAGCGCCGAGGAGACCCGGTAGAGGATCTCGACGTTGGGGAAATGCGCATCGGCCAGGTCCAGCGGCGACAGCCGGGACAACAGCCGCGTGTAGGTGCGGGCGCTGTCGGCCATGTGCTCGCGCAGCCCGAGCACCGCGTTGTTGCGCTTGAGCCAGTCATCGAGCTGGTCGATCTCGCGTTCGCTGAAATGGTAGTAGCCGTCCTCCTGCCCGTTGCGGAACGTCGGCATGAACAGCACCAGCTTGCGGCCGTCCAGCATCGCCTCCAGTCGCGCGCTCTCGGCTTTCAGATCCTCTGGAAGCCGATCAAGGTCGCGCAGGATGAAGTCGTTGCGCGGCAGCCCGGTCGGCCAGACCTCGCCGAAGGACAGCGGGTAGAACGCGCTGGCCATGGCCATGCTGTCGACCTTGGAGGAACTGATCACCGCCCGGCACTTCAGATGCTCGCGGGCGATGGCGCGGCGGTTGTCCTGCATGTCCAGCGAGGCATAGCCAATGCGCTTGAACGGAATGCCGTGCCACAGGTTGATCAGGTTGTGCAGCTCGCCCGCCACCGGGAACAGCAGGTTGCGGGTCGGGCTGTGCTTGATGAAGATGTTGCCCGAGCGCATCAGCAGGTACTGGCCGCGCGGGCTCTGCAGCGGCACGATCTCGACGTTGCTGCCGCCCACCGCCACCGGCTGGCCGCGGGTCAGCACGATCTTGCGGATCGCCGCATCGTCCTTCACGTGCTCGAACAGCGCCCGCTCGTTGCCGGAGAACACCCCGGTGAAGGCGCATACCGGAAACGCCCACCAATCGCTGTACTTGGGGCTGCGCTGGTCGGCCGCAAGAAACTGCTGGTTGTCCAGCAGCTCCTCGGGCACGGCGTCATCGGCCGCGTCGGAAAGCGCCCGCGCGGTACCGACATTGAGGCTGGCATGCAGCTTGTCCGGATCGGTGACACGCTCCAGGTTGCGGCCGATCCGCTCGACGTCGGCGCCGGGCACCTTGCGCAGGATCCTCGCCTTCCAGTCAGCCAGCGCCGGCACCCGATAGTGGTTGTCCGACAGGAAGTACCGCTTCAGGAACGGGAAGCCCTCCTCCAGCAGCCTGAAGTACCAGTTGCTGTAGATCGGATGGAACGGATACAGGTACTCGACGAACGTGTCGAAGGCGAAACCCTTGGCGATCAGGTAGCGGGTCAGGCCGATCTCGTACTTCAGGATGAGGGTGCGCTTGGACTCCTGCGCGACCACGGTGTCGAGCAGGCGACGGAATTGCGCATCCCCGATCACCGGCCGCCGGTAGACCACGAAGTAGGACCCGACCAGGAAGTCGTAGCAGTACTCACGCTCGAAGCTGCCAAGCAGCGCACTGCGCACGGTGTCGACCGGGATCGGCTCCAGGAAGCGGTTGCGCGGGTTGTGGCGGGTGGCGGCGATGCCCTTGGTCGCCTGCATGCCCCACCAGTCGCAGGCCCGCTGGTCCATTTTTGAGAACACGTGCTGCAGGTCGCGCAGCAGGTAGCAGCTGTCGTTGGCGAGGATCAGCTCGTCGTATCGCTCGATCTCGTCCCAGCCGACCTTCTGCCTGGCCAGCCGCGAATACGAGCCGAAGTCGTACTCGCCATGCCGCTCGGCCCAAGCCGCCCGGGTGTAGTCGGCGATCTTGTCCAGCTCGCCCGGCTGCATCTCGCAATCGGCCAGGTAGTACACGTCGGCGTGCCGGCTCAGTTCACGCAGGTAGTCGACGACGTGCTGGTCGATGAGCCCATCGGGGTCGTACCCGGCATACAGGCACACCCGCCTGACCACCGCGCCAGCCGGGTGGCGATGGCCGCTGCCCGGCAGCTGCGGTGGCGGCGCCGGCGGGCGGGTGTCCAGGCCCAGCGCCGCGCCCGTCGCCTGGTAGTGCGCCAGCGGATTGTGCGTGTCGCAGGCGGGATCCATGTGGGTGGACCAGTACCACCAGACATCGAACTGCGCGCTGGGGTTGCGCAGTTCCTTCCAGCCGCTGCGGCAGAAGTGCAGCAACGGATTGAGCCGGGCCCGGGCCACGTCGGTGTTGTTCTTCAGGTAATACCGGGTGTTGAACATCGCCGAAGGATTGCAGCCCTCCGCGGCGCCGTGCTTCAGGTAGTGGTCGGCCGGGTCCATGCCCGAGTCCGCGGCGTCGGGGCAGTTGGCCAGGTAATAGTCCGGGTCGAATGCGCCCGACTGGTAGAGCTCCTGGACCATCGGCTCCAGCACCGCACGGACCTGCAGCCCCCCCGCGCGGCCGGTCGTCAGGTAATGGATCAGCGGGTTCACGGCACCGGCGCTGTCGCCCAGATGGGTCGCCGCGTACCAGTCGACGTCGAACTCCCGTGCGGGGTGTCTGGATTCCCGCCAGCCGAACTCGCAGAAGTGAAGCAGCGGATTGCTGCCGGCCGCGGCGACATCGGGGTTGCTGGCCAGGTAGTAGGCGCCGTCGAAGTATTCGCAAGGGCTGCGGCCCTCCAGCCCGCCGCGGTCGGCGTAGTGCACCAGCGGATCGGCGCCGCTGTCGGCCACGTCCGGGTACCACTGGAGATAGCGGGCCCGGTCGAAGATTCCGGTGGCTTCAAGTGCGACGACCCGGGGATTCGGCGCGAGCTGGGCGGACGCGCCCGCACGCCTGCCCAGCAGCCCCGCCAGGAAGTTCCTTGTCGTCGAAAGCGCGGCCATCGTCATCGCCAATGAGTCTGAAATGGAGTTTGAAATGGATTGCCGCCCGATCGTTGCGGCATCCGTTGCAAGGAAAAAACTACTGCTTCGCAGCGCTGAAGATGTCGGCCACCGGCCCGGCCAGCTGGAAGGTGACGCCGCCGGGGACGAACACCTTGAAGCCTTCGCCAAGATCGGCCACCGTCCTGATGCCCGGCTCGTCCAGTGTGGCGCGGTAGCCCACCAGCGCGTGCGGCAGGCCCAGGTGACGCTGCACATCGGGCCGCAGCTGCTTGTCGAGCTTGTCGGGGTGCACGGTGCGCCGCCCGATCCGCACCGCCAGTTGCCCGGGCAGGGCGCCAGTGGCGTCCACCGCCCAGCCGCGGATCACCAGCTCGCCATCGCGCAGCGAGAGCTCGTCGACGAAGCCCGCCGGGCGGCACTCGGCTTGCGCGCGGTCTCCGGCTTCACCGGCCGGCGGCGCTTCGATCAGCGACAGATAGAACGCCTCGGCCTGCTCGCTCATCACCGCCTCGGGCAACGGCGCCGAGCCCACCCGCTCCCAGCGCAGTTGCACCGGCAGGTAACCGAGCTCCTCCAGCTGTTGCTCGACCGCGCCGTGGTACTCCCCCGGCACGTAGACGTCGAGCGCGACGTCGCCCGCGCCTCCCGCCGCCGCACCCAGCCACAGCTTCACCAGATCGGCGGCCAGCCCGGCATCGAAGATCCGCTCGATGGTCCGGTCGATGCTGAAGGGCGAGTAGTTCTCGCAGATCAGGCTGCCCAGCGGCTCCGGCGCCTTGGCCTGGTTACGGGCGACCAGACCGATCTGCTGGTCGCCGGAGACCACCGGCACGCCCGCCGGGACAAACAGGTGCGATGCGATGCTGCTCTTGCCGTAGCCGGGCGGCTGCATCAGCAGATAGGCCACCGGGCGCCGCCGGCTGATGTGGATGACGTGGCGGGCAACCGGATCACCGTCCTGGGCAAGGAGCTGTTCGGGCTGGAGGCGCACGTCGCGCCTCGGGCGGGGTATCGCGAGGTGGCGTTCCATTCGGTGCGCCTGGTGGCGTGGTGGGAGGCATGCGGGCTGGCCAAGCGCCAGCCAGATGCGGGCCACACCGGCAAGGGCTGGACATCCCACATCCCCGACGCCGTGCTTCACGCCAACGACCCGGCCGTGTACGCCGGGTTCATCCGGGGCCTTTTCGAGGCCGACGGAACGGTCACGGCGGGCTACCCCTGCTGGACGACGGTCTCGATTGACTTCTCCCACG
>JAHWKC010000164.1 GCA_019348095.1 Pseudomonadota bacterium
GATGCCGCCATCGAGCAGCAGCGGCAGCCGGCCGTTCAGTGCCTGCGCGATGCGCGGCAGCGCGTCGATCGTCGCCGGCAAGGTGTCGAGCGTGCGGCCGCCGTGGTTGGACACCACCAGTCCGGATACGCCGGTCTCGGCGGCGCGCACCGCGTCGCGTGCCGACATCACGCCCTTCAGCACGACCGGCAACGAGGTCTGCGACTGCAGCCACTCGATGTCGCGCCAGGTCGGGGCCGCGGCGATCAGCGGGCTGTCGAACAGCGACGCCTCGCCGGCACGCGCGGTCTGGGTGGGAATGGCGGGCATGCCGGCCAGATTGACCGCGCCGATCTCCTCGGGCAGTGCGAAACCGGCGCGCTGCTCGCGGTTGCGGACACCGCTGACCGGGGCGTCGACGCTCACCATCAGCGCGCGATAGCCGGCCGCCTCCACCCGCTGCAGCAGTTCGCCGACATAGCCGCGATCGTGCTGCAGGCAGAGCTGGAACCACAGCGGTGTCTGCGCAACGCGTGCGATGTCCTCCAGTGCGACGCTGGACTGCATGCTGACCACCATGCCGGCCTTGAGCGCGGAGGCGCCGAGCACGGTGCCGAGCTCGCCGTGCGGATGCACCAGCTTGTGGTACGGAATCGGCGCGAGCAGCACCGGGTACTGCAAGACATCGCCAAACAGCGACACGCGGGTGTCGCCGCCGGCGAGGTCCGACAGCACCCGGCCCTGCAGCCGCAGTCGCGAGAACGCCGCGGCGTTCTCGCGCAGCGTGATCTCATCGGCAGCGCCGCCACTGAGCCACGCCCACACGGCCTTGCTCATGCGATCGCGCGCGAAGGCATCGTAGTCACCGATCGCTGCGATCTGCGGCGGCACCTGCTCCAGCGGTGGCAACGGAGGATCGGGCGTCGTGCTCATGCGTTCGACCACGGCAGCGGCGGGCACTGCGCTCGGGTGCCTCGGACGGGGACCGGGTTCCCGACGTGCCAGCTTCGCTCGCCGCGGCCGGGATCGTGCTGCAATCGAGTCGCCATCAGCAGCCCGGGAATGGTCCGCACCATCGCGAAAGGCCTCGGTGGAAATCGGTGACTGCAAGGGTAGCGCGAGCTTGCTGCTTCAGTGGAGCGTGGCGACTCCGGTCCGATCCCGGGTTGCCATCGGCGCGCCCGGCGGAGAGGTCGCCAGGTGTCGCGAGAACTCGACAGTGCCGCAACATGCATGGCCGGGGCGTGTGCCGGCCGGGGCGCCTGCAAGGGACTGTGGCCGTGGCCATCATGCGGCTGCTGGATAGACTGGGCGCATCCCACCGTTCACCACGGCCGCTGCGCCACACTCCCGGCTGGAGGAACCTGATGCGTCCGCTGCTCGCCCCTCAACTCAATCCCGCAACGGAGAACGGCTGGCGACGCCGGTGGTTCGACATCATCTATCGCCACGACACCCCGCCGTCGCGCAACTTCGACCTGCTGCTGATCGTGGTGATCCTGGCCAGCGTGATCGTGGTGATGCTTGACAGCGTCGACGACATCCATGCCGCGCACGCGGACACGCTGTACGCGGTGGAATGGGGCTTCACCCTGCTGTTCACCCTGGAGTACGCCTTGCGGCTGGCAGTGGTGAAGCGGCCGTTTCGATATGCCTTCAGCACCTGGGGCCTGATCGACCTGCTGTCGATCCTGCCGACCTACCTGTCGCTGCTGTTCCCCGGCAGCCAGAGCCTGCTGGTGGTGCGGATCCTGCGCATCCTGCGGCTGTTCCGCATTCTCAAGCTGACCCAGTACGTGGAGGAGAGCGGCGTACTGATCGGAGCGCTGTGGCGTAGCCGGCGCAAGATCTTCGTGTTCCTCTGCGCGGTGCTGACGGTGGTGGTGATATTCGGCGCGCTGATGTACGTGATCGAAGGCCCGGAATACGGCTTCCACAGCATCCCGACCGGCATGTACTGGGCGATCGTGACGATGGCCACGGTCGGCTTCGGCGACATCGCGCCAGGCACCTCCTTCGGACGCTTCGTGGCATCGGTGCTGATCCTGATCGGCTACAGCGTGATCGCGATACCCACCGGCATCTACACCGCCGAACTGGCCAGCAGCCTGCGCGAGGCTTCACAGGATCCAGAGCGTCTGGACATGCGCGGCTGTCCGCAATGCGGGCTGGAAGGCCACGACCCCGATGCGCTGTACTGCCGCTGTTGTGGCCATAAGCTGCCCGCTGCGATGGGATAGAGCGACACGCAACTGAGCGGCGCGCGGGTGAGCGGAACGCCACGCTCCACAGGGGCCTACGGAGCAGCCGTCATGCGGCGTCTCCGACTGGAATATCCAGGAACAGGTCCGGCAGCAGCGTTTGCGCCGGGTCGACTGCATATCCCGAGAAATCCGTGACCCCGCGCATGCGCAGCACGTCCTCGTCGATCAGGAATTGCCCGTTGCACTGCTCGGCCGGCGTGCAGAGCACGGCGTGGGCAGCGTCGGCGACGATGTCCGGCTTGCGGCAACGCGCGGCATCGACCCCGGGAATCATGTTGATCGCGTCGGTGGCGATGATGGTGCGCGGCCACAACGCGTTGATCGCAACACCCTGTCGGCCGAACTCGGCGGCAAGCCCGAGGGTGACAAAGCTCATGCCCATCTTGGCGAGCGTGTAGCCGGTGTGCGGCGCCCACCATTTCGGGTCGAGGCTCGGCGGCGGCGCCAGGGTGAGGATATGCGGATCCGGCGCCTGCAGCAGGTAAGGCAGGCAGGCCTGCGCGCACAGAAAGCTGCCGCGCGCATTGACCTGCTGCATCAGGTCGAAACGCTTCATCGGCGTGTCCAGGGTGCCGCGCAGCCAGATCGCGCTGGCGTTGTTGACCAGAATATCGATGCCGCCGAACGCATCGACCGTGGCCGCAACTGCGGCGCGGACCTGGTCCTCCTCGCGGATGTCGCACTTGAGCGCGAGCGCCTGTCCGCCAGCCGATTCCACCTCGCGCGCGACGCTGTGGATGGTGCCGGGCAGCTTCGGATTGGCGACTGCCGACTTGGAGGCGATGGCGATGCAGGCGCCGTCACGAGCCGCGCGCAGTGCGATGGCCCGGCCGATGCCGCGCGAGGCGCCGGTGATGAACAGGGTCTTGCCCGATAGCGTGGTCATGAAAGTTTCCAACACAGGAGGCCCGATCCCATTGTAGGAGCCGCGAGATC
Source organism: Pseudomonadota bacterium (assembly GCA_019348095.1). Classification (GTDB taxonomy): domain Bacteria; phylum Pseudomonadota; class Gammaproteobacteria; order Xanthomonadales; family Xanthomonadaceae; genus Novilysobacter_A. The sequence continues at coordinate 3,180 of JAHWKC010000164.1, forward strand.
AGAGTTTGGGACCTTGGCCTTCGTTGTCTTCCCATTTCAACAGCTTGCGCGTCACGAAGCGGTAGACCGGCTTGCCGGTGGCGAACCAGGCGTGGCGCAGCCACGAGGCGCGCTTGAGCACACGGCGCTCGACCGGGGTGATCGCATCGGGGCAGTAGGTCCGCTTGTGCTTGAGCAGGTGGCGCAGGTCCTCGCGTGCGAGCAGGCGCATCCAGGCCGACCGCGGACTGCCAATGATGGCGAGCTGGAAATCGATGATCGCAGGCGTGCCGTCGGCCAGCACCAGCCAGTTGGCTTCCTTGGCGAGGTCGTTGTGGGCCAGGCCTTGCCGGTGCAGTTGCTGCAGCAGCTTGCGCGCTTGCCTGAAATACTCGAGATCGCCCCGCGGCGGGCGCTGGTGCATGGCCGCGCCGTCCAGATACCCGCGATCGAGCCGGCGGCCGTCCCAGCGCAACAGTGGCGGTGTCGCCGGCAGCCCGTCCAACCGACGCAGCGCACGTGCCTCGCGCCGGGCCAGCCACCACGCCGGCAGCCGCAGCCATAGCGGCACGTGGGCCAGGTCTCGGCGCACGAACAGGCCGGCGCCATCACGCATCAGCGCAATCCGGCCGAAGCTGTCGGCTTTCAGCTCAGTGACCTCGGTTACCTCGGAGCGGATCGATGCATGCATCCGGGCAGTCTACGGAATGGCCCGGCAGGCGGAAGACGGGGCCGCGCAGCAAGTCGCGGGTTCCGGGTCCCGGGTGTGCGGGTCCCGAGTCCACGATCGGATCCGCCGGCACTGCCATAATCCCCCGATGGACTCGGCCTGGATCGAAAGTGCGACCGCGTGGCTCAGCGCCAATCCGGTCGCGGCCGGCGCGCTGGTGTTCCTGATCGCGTTCTGCGATGCCCTGGTCATCGTCGGCATCGTCGTGCCGGCATTGCCGATGCTGTTCGCGGTCGGTGCGCTGATCGGGCTGGGCCATATCAACGGGCCGTACGCGCTGGTCGCCGCGACCGTCGGCGCGTTCAGCGGCGACGCGCTGAGCTATTGGATCGGTCGGCGCTGGGGCGCGCAGCTGCGCGGGCGCTGGCCGTTCGCGCGTTACCCGCAATGGCTCGACCGCGGCGAGGCGTTGTTCCGCCGCCATGGCATCCGGGGCATCGTGATCGCGCGCTTCGTGGGCGCGGTGCGGCCCTTCGTGCCAGCCATCGCCGGCATGCTGCACATGCCGGTGCGCGCCTACGCGCTGACCAGTCTGGCGGCGTGCGTGGCCTGGGCGGCGCTGCTGTTGGCGCCGGGCTGGGTGCTGGGAGCCTCCTACGATGCTGTCGCGGCGGTGGCCGACCGGCTGGCGCTGGCGTTGGCGGGCCTGGTGCTCACGATCGCATTGGTGTGGGCGGTGGTGCTCTACACCTGGCGGTGGTTCGCCGCACACGCCGACAGCCTGCTTGCGCGTGCGCTGCTGTGGACCCGGGCGCATCCGCGGCTGGGTCGATATGCGGCCGCGCTGATCGATCCGAACCGACCCGAATCGCCCTCGCTGGCGATTCTCGCGGTGTGCCTGCTGGGCATCAGCTGGATCTGGTTCACGCTGCTGGCAACGCTGCTGGCCAGTGGCGGGCCGTTGGCGCTGGACCACACCGTGCACGACCTGATGTGGCGCCTGCGCAATCCGCTCGCCGACCGGCTGATGGCCGGGCTGGCCGGTATCGGCGATGCCCCGGTGCTCGGCACCGCCGCCGCGGTCGCGCTGGCCTACCTGCTGTGGCGCCAGCGCTGGATGGCCGCGGCGCATTGGCTGGCGGCACTGGTGTTCGGCCTAGTGCTGACCGCCCTGCTGGGGGCGGCGATCGAGATGCCGCGCCCGCCGACCGCGCCGGCCGGTTTCGGCTTTCCCTCGGTCGCGGTGACCATGACCACGATTACCTTCGGCTTCTTCGCGATCCTGATCGCACGCGAGTTGCCCGGCCGCAAGCGCGTCTGGCCGTACCTGCTGGCCGGCGTGGTGACTGCGGTGGTCGGCTTCGCGCGGCTGTACCTGGGGGCGCATTGGCCGAGCGACCTGATCGGCGGCACCCTGTTCGGCCTGCTGTGGCTGCTGGTGCTGGGGATCGCCTACCGCCGCCACGTCGCGCGTTCGTTCTGGATGCGGCCGCTGGCGGCGCTGTTCTACGGCAGCTTTGCCGCAGCCGCGCTGTGGCATGGGCCGCGCGCCGCTGACGGCCGCGCGGCCGCGTCTCCCCGCGGCGCCGCGTAAGGGCTCTTCGCCGCGGGTCGCGCGGATGAGCGCAGACGGCGCCTCCGGACGAGGCAAAGCCCCTCCCGGCGGTCAAAGGCCCTCGCCCAGCCCATCGCGGCCGTTGTCTTGCCAAACGCCGCCCCGACTCGGTCGCGCGCTTCGCGCGGGAGTTCGGCTCACAGGGCAATGATGCCCCGAGTCGTTCGCAAAAC
>JAHWKC010000165.1 GCA_019348095.1 Pseudomonadota bacterium
ATCACGGGAAGCTCGCCCAGCTCCCGCCGTGCCGCGTCGAAGACCGCTGCCCCAGGGCCGCGCTGCCAGCGTCCGCGCAGTGCCGTGCGCTCCTTCCTGGGCACGGCCCAGTAGGCGACGAACCCGCGGAAGTGGTCGACCCGGGTCATATCGAACAGCTCGAAGGTGCGGCGCAGGCGCTCGGTCTCATCAGTGATGCGCTCGATCCGCTCGAGCACGCCGGCCAGACCGTTGCCGAGCAGGAAGCTGGCCTGGTTGCAGTAGCCGGCGAAGTCGAACCCGGCCGCGACCCCGGCTTCGGCCAGCGCGGTGAAATCGACCGATGCGGTCAGGTCCTGCAGGCCCGGCCACAGCAGCGGCTCGCCGTGCATGCGGTGGCGGTAGAACGCGCGCAGGGTGCCGTCGCTGCGCTCGGGCAGGTAGTACTCGGCGCGCGGATAGCCGTAGTCGACAAACAGCATTGCGCCGCGCTTGAGCCCGCCCGATACCGCCTGGATCCAGTACGGCAACTGCGGCAGCACCTCGGAGCGGTAGCCGTCGGGCAGCGCGCGCTCGAGCCGGCGCTCGATGTGGCGCACGGCATTGCCCAGGAACGCATCGGCCGGGCGCAGCGCACGCGCGAAGCCGTCGCCCTCCAGCACCACGTGCTCCTCGTGGACATCGCCGCCGCGCAGCGCAAAGCGCGGCGTCGGCAGCGCATCGATCACCTCGTTGGCGAACAGCACGCCCTGCCAGTCGTGCGGCAGAGGCGCGTCGAGCCATTCGACCAGCTCGAACAGTGGCGGTGTGAGGCGCTGCTGCAGGCGCTCGCGCTGGCGTTGCTTCAACTGCGCGCTCGGTTCGAGGATCGCGTAGCGGTCGGGCAGCGCGTCGAGTTCGAGCAGGCGCTTGAGCATGACCTCGGCGAACGCACCGGTGCCGCCGCCCAGTTCGAGGAACATCGCGTCCGGTCCGATCTGCTGCAGCACCGGGGCGACGCTCTCGCCGACGCAGGCGGCAAAGATCGGCCCCAGCTCCGGCGCGGTCACGAAATCGCCGGCCTGGCCGAACTTGCTGGCGCCAGCGCTGTAGTAGCCCAGCCCCGGCGCATACAGGGCCAGTTCCATGAAGCGTGAAAACGCGATCGCGCCATCGCTGGCGGCGATCTCGGCGCGGATCGCCTCGCTCAGCCGGGCGCTGTGCGCGGCCGCGTCGGCATCGGGCGGTGGCAGGGTGAAATCGCTCACGGCGGTGGCACTCGCGTTTACATCGGGCGTGACGGTCGCGCAGGATAGCCGTTCGTGTGGCAATGGCCGATGATCGGCCGCCCCTGTAGGAGCGGCTTCAGCCGCGATGCCGCGCAACCACGGCAAACGCTCGCGGCTGAAGCCGCTCCTACCAAAGCCCCTCTGGAAGAGAGATGTCGATGCCCGCAGCTCCCGTCGCCCTCGTCACCGGTTCGGCCCGCCGCCTCGGCGCGGCGATCTCGCGCGCGCTGCATGCGGCCGGCTTTGATCTGGCCCTGCATTACCGCAACTCGCGCGAGGAGGTCGAATCGCTGGCCGCCGAACTCGAGCGCGCACGCCCCGGCAGCACGCTGATCCTGCAGGCGGACCTGGCCGATATCGAGCGCGTGCCCGAGCTGGTCGCCAGCACGACGCGGCATTTCGGCCGTCTCGACGCGCTGGTCAACAACGCGTCCGGCTTCTCGCCCACCCCGATCGGCCAGGCCACCCCGGCGCAATGGGATGCGCTGTTCGCGAGCAACGCGCGCGCGCCGTTCTTCCTGGCCCAGGCCGCGGCAAGCCACCTGCGGGAGGCCGGCGGCGCGATCGTCAACTTGACCGACATCTACGGCGAGCGCCCGCTGCACGAGCACACGATCTACTGCATGGCCAAGGCCGCGTTGCTGATGGCGACCCGGTCGCTGGCGCTGGAGCTGGGCCCGCAGGTACGGGTCAACGCGGTGTCGCCGGGCGCGGTGCTGTGGCCGGAAAATTCGACCGATATCGCCGCGCACGACGCCCTACTCGCGCGCACGCCGCTCGCGCGCACCGGCACCCCGGAGGAAGTCGCCGAGGCGGTGCGCTGGCTGCTGCAGGACGCGTCCTACTCGACCGGCCAGGTGCTGTACCTGGATGGCGGGCGAATGCTTGCCCGCTGAGGGGCGCATCCGGCACCTGCGTCCGGCCGCACGAGGCACGCAAAGGGTGATTGCAGACTGGGCTGACCAGCCCCGCTCCTTGCAGCCATGCAACGCCAGCCCCGCGGCAGCCCGGCCTACGCCCCTGGCAGCCTACAGGCGCCGCGTTAGAAGCTAAGCTTCGGCTTTCTTGCCTCCTCGGGGAATGCTCACATGCCACTGCACTACGTCCTGCCCTTCGCCCTCGCCCTGGTTTGTGCCGCGCCGGCTTTCGCCCAGGCGCCGGCGGTGCAGCGCGATACCGTCGGCAACCGGGTCAGCGAGAACATCCCGGCAATCCCGCCGGCGCTGATCGAGCGGCTCAACCGCTACCAGAACACCCGCGGCGCCGGCTTCGCCGGCTGGACCCAGGACGGCTGCGTGCTGATCAGCACGCGCTTCGCCGAAACCAGCCAGGCCCATCGGGTGTGCGAACCAATGGGCATGCGCGAGCAGCTCACCTTCTACCCCGAGCCGATCAACAACGTCGGCACCGCGCCGCCGTCCTCGGACCTCGACGGCTTCGTGTTCGGCAAGGACATCGGCGGCAACGAGTTCTGGCAGCTGCACTGGTTCGACCTGGACCGACGCGAGGCGACCCTGTTGACCGACGGCGAGGCGCGCAACCAGGCGCCGCTGTTCTCGCATGATGGCGACCAGTTCGCCTACAGCAGCACGGTGCGCAACGGCACCGACACCGATGTGTGGGTGATGGACTTCGCCACCCGCCAGGCGCGGCCGGTGGTCACCGCCGGCGGCTCGTGGTTCGCCCTGGATTTCTCGCCCGACGGCGGCCGGCTGCTGGTGAGCCGCTACGTCTCGGCCAGTGAGTCCTATCCGGGGGAGGTCGACCTGGCGACCGGCGAGCTGGAACTGTTCCCCGTCGACGGCGGCAAGGCCTCGTTCGGCGGGTTCCGCTATGCACCCGATGGCCGCAGCGTGTACTTCGTGTCCGACGAACCGATCCGCACTGATGACAGCGTGGACGAGCCCAGCGAGTTCCGCACGCTGCGCCACCACGACCCCGCCAGCGGCGCGGTGACCGAGCTCAGCGCGCACGTCCCATGGGGCGTGGACGGCTTCGACATTGCCGGCGACGGGCGCCACCTGGCCTATGTCACCAACGAGGACGGCATCGAGAAGCTGCATGTCCTGACCGTGCCGGACCACCGCCCGGTCGCGCTGCCGGATCTGCCGGCGGGGGTGATCGGCGGCTTCGGTTTTTCACCCGATGGCGATCGACTGGCGCTGACGCTTAATACCGCGACCTCCCCGAGCGATGTGTACGTGGTCGACCTTGGCGATACCACGCTCACGCGCTGGACCCGCAGCGAGGTCGGCGGCCTGGACACCGCGGAATTCGTCACGCCGAGCCTGATCCGCTATCCCACCTTCGACACGGTGGACGGTGCGCCGCGCACGATCCCGGCGTTCTATTACAAGCCCTCCGGCAGCGGTCCAGCCGGCAGCCGCGCCGGCGACAAGCTGCCGGTGGTGATCAACATCCACGGCGGCCCGGAAGGCCAGGCGCTGCCGAGCTTCAACCCGACCGCGCAATACCTGGCCAACGAGCTGGGCGTGGCCATGCTGGTGCCGAACGTGCGCGGCTCGGCTGGCTACGGCAAGACCTACCTCGGGCTGGACAATGCCGCCCTGCGCGAGGATTCGGTGCGCGACATCGGCGCGCTGCTGGACTGGATCGAGCGGCAGCCGGAGCTCGACGCCGAGCGCGTCGGCGTTTACGGCGGCAGCTACGGCGGCTACATGGTGCTGGCCTCGATGATGCTGTATCCGGAGCGGATCAAGGCGGGCGTCGACATCGTCGGCATCTCGCACTTCGGCACGTTCCTGACCAACACCGAAAACTACCGCCGCGACCTGCGCCGCGCCGAGTACGGCGACGAACGCGAGCCGGAGATCGCCGCGCTGTTCGAGCGCATCTCGCCGCTCAACCACGCCGACCGGATCAGCTCGCCGCTGTTCGTCGCCCAGGGCAAGAACGACCCGCGCGTGCCGTACACCGAGGCCGAGCAGATCGTCGAGGCGGTGCGCGGCAACGGCCAGCCGGTCTGGTACCTGCTGTTCGACGACGAAGGCCACGGCTTCCGCAAGAAGAGCAACAGCGACTATTTCAATGCCGCGACGATGCTGTTCTGGCAGCGGCATCTGATCGGCGAGGGCGAGTGAGGCCGCGCCTCCGGGGCGACGTAGGCTGGACCATCACCGGGAGTGGGCTAGCGTCTGGCCCACCTCCGACGCCAAGGCCGCGATGGTGATCACCCGCGCATATGCCGATAGCGAACCCTCGCGCGCCGAGATCGATGCCGCGGCCGGGCCGCTGGTTGTCGAATTCGGCGCGCCGTGGTGCGGCCATTGCATCGCCGCGCAGGCGCCGATCGGGGCGGCGCTCGAACCTTATCCGGGCGTGCGCCACATCAAGGTCGAGGACGGCCGCGGGCGGCCGCTGGGGCGCTCGTTCCGGGTCAAGTTGTGGCCGACGCTGGTGTTCCTGCGCGACGGCGAGGAGATCGCCCGCCTGGTGCGGCCGACCGACGCGGCCGCAATCGGCGAGGCGCTGCAGCAGATCCTGTAGGAGCGGCTTCAGCCGCGATTGGGGCTCGCGCGGGCAACCGGACTGCGATCGCGGCTGAAGCCGCTCCTGCGGCGCTGCGGCACTGCGGCACGGGCCACCACGCTGCGTAGACGCGGGCGCGCCTATACCGGCGCCACCCGGGTCTCTCGAGGTGCGGCCAGATGTGTGTTCAGACAGCGCGAGCGCGGCGCGCCGTGGCTCTCCCGGCATGAACGTCGTGCCATGAAGATCGCCCAGATCGCGCCCCTGTGCGAGGCGGTGCCGCCGCGGCTGTACGGTGGCACCGAGCGCGTGGTCGCGCACCTGAGCGATGCGCTGGTCGAGGCCGGGCATGCGGTGACGCTGTTCGCCGCGGCCGATGCCGACACCCGCGCGGCGCTGGTGCCGGTGCGCGAGCGGGCCATCCGGTTGGATCCGGCGCCGCTCAAGTCCGAGCTGGCCGCGCACCTGTCGATGCTGCACGAGGTGCACGCGCGGGCCGGCGAGTTCGACGTGCTGCACTTCCATCTCGACCTGCTGCACTATCCGGTCTTCGCCGACTGCGCGTCGCGCACCCTGACCACGCTGCACGGTCGCCTCGACTTGGACGACCTGCCGGGCGTGTACCGGCGCTGGCCGCAGTTTCCGCTGGTGTCGATCTCGCAGCGCCAGCGCGCGCCGCTGCCCGACGCCAACTGGTTCGGTACCGTGCACCACGGACTGCCGCTGGAGCTGTATCCGCTCACGCCGCGGCCGCGCGGCGGCTATCTGGCGTTCCTGGGCCGAACCTCGCCGGAGAAGGGGCTGGCCCGCGCGATCGCGGTCGCCCGCCGCGCCGGCCTGCCGCTGAGGATCGCGGCCAAGGTGGACGACGTCGACC
>JAHWKC010000166.1 GCA_019348095.1 Pseudomonadota bacterium
GCCGGGCTCGTGATGTTTTCCGCCGATCCGCGCACGCGCGGCCGCTACCAGGCACTGTTCCGCGAGCGCCGCATCGGCAAGCGCTACGAGGCGGTCGCGCCGGCGCTGCCGGGCCTGGAATTCCCGCTGGTGCGGTGCAGCCGCCTGGTCGCGGGCGAGCCGTTCTTCCGCATGCGTGAAATCGCCGGCCACGCCAACAGCGAGACGCGCATCGACGTGCTGCAGCGCGAGGGTGCGACCTGGCGCTACGCACTGGAACCGCTCACCGGCAAAAAGCATCAGTTGCGCGTGCACATGGCCGCGCTGGGGGCACCGATCGCGAACGACGCGTTCTATCCGGAGCTGCGCGAGCGGCAGGCCGATGATTTGGAGCGGCCGCTGCAGTTGCTGGCGCAGTCGTTGCGGTTTGCCGATCCGCTGAGCGGCCATGAGCGCGTGTTCGAGAGTCGGATGGCGCTGTAGGAGCGGCTTCAGCCGCGATCGGATGCATGGCCGCTCGTCCGGCCCCGGATCGCGGCTGAAGCCGCTCCTACAGGTTACGAGCCTTCACGCGTCCGACGCGCCGAGCGCGGTGTCATGGCCTACACCGCTTGGGCTGCGAACCATGTTCTTCGATTCCTGGAACGACCTGCTGCGCGTACTGCTGGTCGGCATCTGCGCCTACGTCGCGCTGGTCGTGCTGCTGCGCGTGTCGGGCAAGCGCACGCTGACCAAGATGAACGCCTTCGACCTGGTGGTGACGATCGCGCTGGGCTCGACCCTGGCCACCATCTTGCTGAGCCGCGAGGTGTCCCTGGCCGAGGGCGTGCTGGCGCTCGCGCTGCTGATCTTCCTGCAGTTCCTGATCACCTGGCTGTCCTCGCGCTGGCGCGCAGTGCACGATCTGGTCGCAAGCGAAGCGACCCTGCTGCTGCACGAGGGCGAGTTCCTGCACCAGACGATGCGCAGGGAACGGGTCAACGAGCAGGAGGTGCGTCAGGCGCTGCGCAACCACGAGATTGATGATCCCGCCGATGCGCGCGCGGTGGTGATGGAGACCGACGGCAGCTTCAGCATTATCAAGAAGACTGGCTAGATGCCGTGGCCGGACGGCCTCAGTCTTCCGGCCGCTGCTTCTTCAGGCGCCCGAACCAGGTGAATACCGCGAAATTGAGGATTGCCAGCACGATCGCGTGGCCCCAGTAGCCGAAGCCGGCCGCGGCCCCGATCGCCCCGACCACCCAGATGCTCGCGGCCGATGCGGTGCCGGAGACGTAGTCGTCGTGCTTGAGGATCGCGCCGCCACCGACAAACCCAATCCCCGTCATCAGGCCCTGCATGATGCGGGCGGTGGCGTCGGGGGCGCCGTCGCCGATGAACTCGCGCGCGATCAGCACGTATGCGCATGCGCCCACTGACACCAGCGGAAACGTCCGCACGCCCATGATGTTGCCGTGCCGCTCGCGGTTCCAGCCGATCGGAAACGCCAGCGCGAGCGCGCCGAGCAACGCGAGGTAGGCACTGAGGTGCTCCAGCAGGTCGCCGATCGATATCGTCATTGCGCTTCCCGTCCGGCCGGGCTCAACGCGGCGCGCGCGGTTTGACGGACCTGCGCGGGCCACCGTTCGGTTTGCCGCTGTGCGGCTTGCCGGCGCGCGGCGCATGCCCCGGCTGCGGCCCGCGGCTGCGGCCACCGCTGGCGTCGGTGGCCTCGGCGTGACGGATGCGCAGCGGCTGGCCGGCGACATAGACGCGCTTGAGGTGCTCCATCAGCTCCCGCGGCATGCCTTCGGGCAGGTCGACCAGGCTGTAGTCGTCGCGGATGTCGATGCGGCCGATGTAGCGGCTCTCCAGGTCGGCCTCGTTGGCGATCGCCCCGACGATGTTGCCCGGCTGCACGCCGTGCGCGTGGCCGACCTCGATCCGGAAAGTTTCCATGCCGACGTCATTGACCCGCGGCGCGGCCCGCTCGGGCGCGCGCGATGGCGCCGGGGCGTCGTCCTGAAACAGGGCTTCGCCCGCGTTCTGCTGCGCCCTGGGCGGGGTGAACTGCCGCTCGGCATGGCGCGGCGGCGGTGCGTTGCGCTCGTCGAAGCTGCGCGGGCCTGTCTCTTTCGGCGGGCGTGGAGCACGCGCCGCAGGCTCACGGCCCTGGCGCGGGGCGGCGTCGCGCGTGCGGCTGTCCGGGAACGCGCCCCCTTCGCTGCGCTGCGGCCGTTCGGGCGGGGCGTCGATCAGCAGCGGCGTGTCGCCCTGCACCAGCTTGGCCAGCGCCGCGGCGATCTCGACCATCGGCACGTTGTGCTCGGTTTCGTAGCGCTCGACCAGCTCACGGAACGCGCCGAGGTCTTCGCCACGGGTCTCGGTGATCCGGCCCAGGAAGCGCGCCACGCGCTGGTCGTTGACCGCCTCGACGCTGGGCAGCGACATCTGCTCGATCGGCTGCCGGGTGGCGCGTTCGATGGCGCGCAGCATGCCGCGCTCGCGCGGGGCGACGAACAGGATCGCCTCGCCCTTGCGCCCGGCACGGCCGGTGCGGCCAATGCGGTGAACGTAGCTTTCGGTGTCGTAGGGGATGTCGTAGTTCAGCACGTGGCTGATGCGGTCCACGTCGAGCCCGCGGGCGGCGACATCGGTCGCCACCAGCACGTCGATCTTGCCATCCTTGAGATTCTGGATGGTCTTCTCGCGCTGCGCCTGCTGCACGTCGCCGTTGATCGCGGCGGCCGAGATGCCGCGCGCGGCCAGCTTGCCGGCCAGCTCGTCGGTGCCCAGCTTGGTCCGGGCGAACACGATCATCGCGTCGAACGGTTCGGCTTCCAGGATCCGGGTCAGCGCGTCGAGCTTGTGCAGGCCGCTGACCGCCCAGTAACGCTGACGGATGTTGGCCGCGGTGGTGGTGGTCGACTTGATCGCGATCTCGACCGGGTTTTTCAGATAGGTCTGGGCGATGCGCCGGATCTGCTGCGGCATCGTGGCCGAGAACAGCGCGACCTGGCGCTCGGCCGGGGTCTTCTTGAGCACGGTTTCGACATCGTCGATGAAACCCATGCGCAGCATCTCGTCGGCTTCATCCAGCACCAGGCAGCGCAACTCCGACAGGTCCAGCGAGCCGCGCGTGAGGTGGTCGATCACCCGGCCGGGCGTGCCGACCACGACCTGCACGCCGCGCTTGAGCGCGTTGAGCTGCGGCGCGTAGCCCTGGCCGCCGTAGATCGGCAGCACGTGGAAGCCGGGCAGGTGCACCGCGTATTTCTGGAACGCCTCGGCGACCTGGATTGCCAGCTCGCGGGTTGGCGCCAGCACCAGCGCCTGCGGCTTGCGCCGCGCCGGATCGAGCTGGGCCAGGATCGGCAGCGCGAACGCGGCGGTCTTGCCGGTGCCGGTCTGGGCCTGGCCGAGCAGGTCGCGGCCGTCCAGCAGCGGCGGGATGGTGGCGGCCTGGATCGGCGAGGGCGACTCGTAACCGACATCGGTCAGGGCGCGCAGCAGCGGATCCGACAAGGCCAGATCGGTGAACTTGAGGGGGGGGGCGGGCGTCTCGGCGCTCATCGCGGGTCTCGTTGGCGCCGGCGTGGGGCCGGTCGGGAAGACCGCATAGTCTAGCCGCCGGACCGGGTGCCGGCGTGATCGGAAGTGGCTTCGGCGACCCGCCTCGGCTAGCCGCTGCCGACCGAACTGCCCGAGGGCGCCGCGGGTTCACCAGTGGCCGTGTCCGCTTTTGCTGCATGTTTCTTCGCGAGCTTTTCTTCTTTCTTCTTCTTTTTGGCGATCTCGCGCTGTCGCTTCTCGAAATTGTAGTTCGGCTTCGCCATTGGACGCTTTCTCGTGTGGGGATGGCGCCCAGTCTAGGGCATGCGCCGCGACGGCGCCGCGACGTCACCCCGCGTGCAGGTCCCAATCACTAGGATGTGCAGCCCGATCGGCCTGGTGACCCCGTTGGCGCGAGGCGCGTTCCGACGATCCGCGCTTCAGTCCGATGGCATCTGCAGGGAGCCGCCATGCTGGCACTCGAGTTCGACAATCGTTTCATCCGCGAGTTGCCCGGCGACCCCGATACCGGCCCCGGCATCCGCCAGGTGCACGGCGCCGCGTGGTCTTCGGTGCAGCCGAGCCCGGTCGAGGCGCCGCTGTTGTTTGCCCATTCGGCCGAGATGGCGGCGCGGCTCGGCATCGATGAAGCCGATGTCGCCACGCCCGAGTTCGCCCAGGTGTTCGGCGGCAATCTGCTGCTCGATGGGATGCAGCCGTATGCGGCGAACTACGGCGGCCACCAGTTCGGTCACTGGGCGGGGCAGCTCGGCGACGGCCGCGCGATCACCTTGGGCGAGACGATTGCGCGCCCAAAAGGCACTCCCGAAGGCGAGCGCTGGGAGCTGCAACTGAAGGGGGCGGGGCCAACGCCGTACTCGCGCAGCGCCGATGGCCGCGCGGTGATGCGCTCCTCGATCCGCGAATTCCTGTGCAGCGAGGCGATGCACCACCTCGGGGTGCCGACCACGCGCGCGCTGAGCCTGGTGGCGACCGGTGAGGCAGTGGTGCGCGACATGTTCTACGACGGCAACGCCAGGCCCGAGCCCGGCGCGGTCGTGTGCCGGGTGGCGCCGTCGTTCATCCGCTTCGGCAATTTCGAGTTGCCCGCCTCGCGCGGCGACACCGGGCTGCTGCGGCAGCTGGTCGAGTTCACCATCGACCGCGACTTCCCGCACCTGGCAGGCAAGGGCGATGGCGAGGCGCGCTACGCCGCCTGGTTCGGCGAGGTCTGCGAGCGCACCGCAGTGCTGATGGGGCACTGGATGCGGGTGGGCTTCGTGCACGGGGTGATGAACACCGACAATATGTCGATCCTCGGATTGACCATCGACTACGGCCCCTACGGCTGGGTCGACAACTACGACCCCGACTGGACTCCCAACACCACCGACGCGCAGAATCGGCGCTACCGCTTCGCCCAGCAGCCGGCGGTGGCGTATTGGAACCTGGGGCGACTGGCCGGCGCACTGTCGCCGCTGTTCGATGGCGTCGAGCGGCTGCAGGAGGGGCTGCAACGCTACATCGATGCGTATACCGCGGCCGATCGTGCCAACACTGCCGGCAAGCTGGGCCTGGTCGAATGCACCGAAGACGACCTCGCGCTGATGCAGGCGCTGCAGGACCTGCTGGTCGCGGCCGAGGCCGACATGACGATCTTCTTCCGCGCGCTGGCCGAGCAGTTCCCGGCGAGCGGGGGCGACATCAAGAACGCGGTGCTCAAGGCGGCGGCCGCGGCCGCCAACGAGCCGGGGCCCGACGCCGAGAAGCGCATCCACCAGCGCCACTTCGCCGGCGCGATGGCCGACGTGATGGCCGCCAAGGGGGTGATGCGCCAGTCGCTGTTCGCCGACGACGCGCCGCACGCCGCCGAGCAGGTCCGCGCCCGCTGGCCGGAGGTGGTGGCCGGGACGCCCGAAGGAGCCGCGGTCGGGGACGCCGGCCGGGTGCAGGCCTGGGTCGTGGGGCCCGGCCTCGGCACCGCCGGGCTGGCCGCGGCGACGGTCGAGGCGGTGCTCGCCTCGGCCGTGCCGGTGCTCGTGGACGCCGCCGCACTGACCCGGGCCGCGCAGTCCCCGGACTGGCTGCGCGCGCGCAGCGC
>JAHWKC010000167.1 GCA_019348095.1 Pseudomonadota bacterium
CGGCGCCGCGACCATCGCCTTCCACCTGCAGCAACGGCACGGCCGCGCGCCGGCAGTCTCGACGATCTGGCGGGTCCTGTCGGCGCGCGGCTTCGTCACCCCGCAGCCGCACAAGCGACCCTATAGCAGCTACGTCCGCTTCTCAGCCGAGCAGCCCAACGAGCGTTGGCAGCTCGACATCACCCACAGGACCCTCGCCGATGGCACCGAGGTCCTGCTCGATACCGACTCGAGCGTGACCGCGCGCTTCAGTGACCGGGCCCGCCGCATCGAGCTGCAGCGCGGGCGCGCGCAGTTCGTGGTTGCCGCGGACACGCGCCGGCCGTTCACGGTCGAGGCCGGCGCGGCCACGATCCGCGACATCGGCACCACCTTTCAGGTCGGCCGTCGCGGCGATGCGGTGGAGGTGGGGCTGCTCGAGGGGGCGCTGATCGTGATCGCGGCCAGCCGATCCGGCGCGAGCCGACGCAGCACGCTCGCGCCGGGCCAGCAGGTCACGGTCGACGCGGCCGGCAACATGCAGGCCAGGCGTGCGCTCGACCTTGCGGTCGCCGAAGCCTGGCCGCGCGGAGACCTGGTGTTCAAGAATCGCCGGCTGGATGTGCTGCTGGCGGAGATGAACCGCTACTCGGAGGCCCAGTTGCGGCTGGCCGACCCGCGTCTGGGCGACACAACCGTCAGTGGCGTATTCCACATCCACGACCAGCCGGCGCTGATCGCGGCGCTGGAGCAGGGCTGGTCGTTGCGTGCCGAGCGTCTCGACGAGCATCAGATCGTGCTGCACGGCCCGGCGCGGTAGCACGCCGATAGTAGAGCCGAGCTTGCTCGGCTGCTGTTGCTTCAAGAGCAGCGGAGCAAGCTCCGCTCTACCGGACTTCCTGCGGGGAAATGTAGGAGCGGCTTCAGCCGCGAGCTCTTTGCGCGGCTCCCCGCTTCCTTTGTTTCCCTTTTCGCGGCTGAAGCCGCTCCTACATGAACCGCATTGAGCAGGGGAACGAACGGAGTGATCGAGCCTCCGCATTGCCAGCCCCGGCGTTGCGCAGCCTGCGGGCGTTCCGTAAGGTGGCCGCTCCCATAATGCCTGTCGCGGTTGAATGGCCCCATCCAGGTTCACGCTCGCCCTGCTGGGCGCGCTGTCGTGGGCCTGTCTGGACGGGTCTGCTCGCGGCGCCGAGGCACCGAGCTCCGCTGCCACCGCTTTCAGCATCCGCGCCGGCTCGCTCGACAGCGCGCTGGAGGCTCTGGCGAGGCAGTGCCGCACCCAGATCATCTACGATCCCGCGCTGGTGGCGCAGCTGCGCAGCGGCGGCCTGCAGGGCCAACTCGCGCCGGCCCGCGCGTTGGCCCGGCTGCTACGGGGCAGCGGCCTGCGTGCGGAGGCGGTCAACGCCAATACCTTCCTGTTGCGCCGCCGCCCCCCGCGCACCGCGCCGCTCAGGCGCGCGGCCGCACCCGAGCGCCGCGCCGCCGCGACCGAGCTCGCCGCGGTCCACGTCACCGGCAGCCACATCCCTCGCAGTGATCTCGATGTCGTCACTCCGTCGCCGCTGACCCTGATCGGCCGCGAGCAGATCGAGACCAGCGGCCATCAGACCCTGTTCGAATTGCTGCGCTTGCAGCCCGGCATGATCGGCCACCACCCGGTCGACGTCGCCGCCGACGGCGGACAGGGTGTGCAGCAACCGTTTGCCGCGGCGGCCACTACCAGCCTGAATGCACTCGGGCCGCGCGCGACGCTTTTCCTGATCGACGGCCGCCGCGTCGCCAACTACGGGCTGATCTCGGCCGATTTGGGCGGCTTGCTCGACCTGGATGGCATTCCGCTGAGCATCGTCGAGCGGGTCGAGATCCTGCGCGGCGGCGCGTCGGCGATCTATGGTGCCGATGCGATGGCCGGCGTGGTCAACATCATCCTGAAAAAGCACCAGGACGGCGGCGAGATCATCGGCCGCCTCGGGCGGTCCTCGCGCGGCGATGCCGATGAGCAGCGGCTTTCGTTCAGTCATGGCGCGCAGACGCCACGCGGCGGCAGCGTGCTGGTCGCCGCCGACTATTTCCGGCGCGAGGCATTGTTCGGTGCGCAGCGAGCGTGGCGGACCATGGACCACCGCCGCCATGGCCTGGGCGACTGGCGCATTCCGCTGGGCTATCGCGGGGTGGACGGGCGCCTGGCCCAGCCCGCCTGCGCACCCGGCGCGGGCGCGGGCGCGCTGGTCGAAGGCTGCCTTCTCGACATTCCGCGTTTTCTCACCCTACAGCCGGCAAGCGAGCGCCTGTCGCTGTATGGGCACCTGGAACAGCCGGTCGGCGGCAGCGTGAGCTGGTCGGCCGATGTACGCGCCAGCGAAGCCAGCCAGCAGCTGCGCGGCGCGCCGTTCCATGGGCGGGTGTCGGTGCCGTCGGGCCACCCCGACGCAGTGCCCGGCGCGCCCGTGCTCGACTATGCGTTTTTCGACGTCGGTCCGGTGCGCAACCGCAGCGACACCCGCACGCTGGATGCCTCCACCGGGCTCAATGGCCTGCTCGGCGGCTGGGAGTGGTCCGCGACCGCGTCGCACCATCGCAACAGCGTCACCAGCCGCATCGACGGGTTGGTCCGCGATACCGCGTTCACCCAGGCGGTGCACGCCCACGCGTATCGGTTCAACGTTGCCGCCGGCGCACAAGCCAACCCGGCCTCGGTGCTGGCGGCGATCTCGCCGCGGGTCACGGCGCGCGGGACAACGGTGCTGAACCAGCTCAGCTTCGGCATCAATGGCCGCGGCTTCTCGCTGCCGGCCGGCGCGACCCGGCTTGCCGCCGGTGCCGAGTTCGGCCGCGATGCACTGCGCCATCGCCCCGACCCGCTGATGCTCGAGCACGACCTCGCGCTGAGTCCGCAGAAGATCAGCATCGACACCCACCGATACAGCTCCGCGCTGTTCGCCGAGATCAACCTGCCATTGTTGGCGCGGGTGCAGGCCGACGTCGCGCTGCGGCTGGACCGGCGCCAGGGCTACGGCAGCAAACGCTCGCCCAAGCTCGGGGTGAAATGGAACGTTGTCGACTCGTTGACCTTCCGCGGCACCGCGGCTACCGGGTACCGCGCGCCTTCGCTGTTCGAACTGCGAAGGCCGAACGTGTTCGAGAGGCTCGCGTTCGTGCTGGAGAACGAGGCGGTGGCGCCGTGCGCGATATCTATCCCGATCGATGTCGGCATCAGCTATTGCCTGGTGACGCTGGGGGCGCACGAGAACCCCGACTTGCGGCCGGAGACGTCGCGCAGCCACACGCTAGGCATGGTGTGGGCGCCCTCGCGCCGGTTCAGCCTCAGTCTGGATCATTTCCGCATCCAGCGCCGCAACGAGATCCTGCCGGGCAGCGCGCTCGACGATCTCGCCGCATTCCCGCAATCACTGCAGCGCGATGAAGCGGGCCGGCTGATCGGGATCGACCAGTACTTCGAGAACGTCGGCCGCAGCGATGTGCGCGGCTGGGAATTGGACGCGCAGTACGCATTGGACACCGTGCGCTACGGCCGCTACTCGCTGCGGCTGTCGGGCCATCACCTGCAGCGACTGGAGCGGCGTGCACGGCCGAATGCGCCGGTACTGGACCAGGCCGGTCATCGCGCCCCCGATCGCAGCGCGCTGGCGTCGCTGCAGTGGGACTACGCCGACTGGCGCACCACGCTGAACCTGCGCAGCCTGGGGCCTTCGCAGGTCGCGGCCGCGGGCCAGCCGTGCCCGGCGGCCAATCTCGCCGCCGGCAGGTGCCGCACGCCGGGCTCGACCACCTTCGATGTGGACCTGCAGTACGCCGGGGTCGCCGACTGGCGCTTCGGGCTCAACGTGCGGGACATCGGCGACCGCCACCCGCTGAATTTCGATGTCGCCAAGGGCGGTTACGACATCGCCCACGACGACCCGCGTGGTCGCTTTTTCCTGCTCAGCGCCGCCTACCGCTTCTGACGCGCGGCCCGCCCAGAACCTTTTTTTTCCCGCGGGGTAGGGGGGAGGGATGGCGCCTGCGTTATCGATACCGGTGTCCTGGCAAGGGTGTCCCGATCCGCGACGAATATCGTCGGATCGGGGCGGTTCTGATCGGGGACTAGCAGTGCAGGAGCCGGCCGCCATTGGCGATCCGGTGGACCACGGAAGGTGCGAGGAATGGCGAGCCAGTGGACGGCGGCCAGGGAATGGCAGCCAGGGATGGCCTCAGGGAAGGTCGCTCCCGCTACGTCGAGGCTTCGGGGCTCGGCGTACCGGGAGCTTTTTTTCGAAGGGGGAGGTAACCGCATCGCGCCAGCACTCCTCCTGCACCCGGGATACAGAAAAGGCCGCGGAGTCCGCGGCCTTTTTTGTACTGCTGGGAAGCTGAAGGGGAATGGCGAGGCTACGCCAGGCCAGCCTGCTTCATTACTTCGGCGTGGAAGTCGTCGCTCTGCTTCTCGATGCCTTCGCCGACGGCGAGGCGGACGAAACCCAGGACCTCAGCGCCGGCGGCCTTGAGCGCGGCCTCGACGGTCTGATTGGTGTCCAGCACGTACGGCTGGCCAGTCAGGCACAGCTCGTTGACGGTCTTGGCGACCTTGCCGGAAATCATCTTCTCGAGGATCTCGGCGGGCTTGCCGGTGTCCTTGACCTGGGCCAGGGCGATTTCCTTTTCCTTGGCGACGAAGTCGGCCGGGACGTGGGCCGGCGAGATGTACGGCGGGTTCATCGCCGCAACGTGCATCGCCAGGCCGCGTGCCAGGTCGGCGTTACCGCCCTTGAGTTCGATCAGTACGCCGATGCGGCCGCCATGCACGTAGGCGCCGAGCGTGTTGGCGCTTTCCATGTGCGAGATGCGGCGGACCTGCACGTTCTCGCCGACCTTGGCGATCAGTTCGGCGCGGGTCTCCTCGACGGTCTGCCCGGAGCCCAGCTTTGCGGTCTTCAGTGTTTCGACATCGCTGGCCCCGAGCGCGGCTTCGCCGACGCTCTCGGTGAACGCGATGAAGTTGGCGTCCTTGGCGACGAAGTCGGTCTCGGAGTTGATCTCGACCAGCACGGCCTTGCCGTCGGTCTGGGCCGCGACGATGCGGCCTTCGGCGGCGACGCGGCTGGCTTTCTTGTCGGCCTTGGCCAGACCCTGCTTGCGCAGCCATTCGGCGGAGACTTCGACGTCGCCGTTGTTCTCGACCAGCGCCTTCTTGCATTCCATCATGCCGGCGCCGGTGCGCTCGCGCAGTTCCTTGACCAGGGATGCGTTGATTTCTGCCATGGGGGTTACCTCATATTTTTCGGAACTGTAGGAGCGGCTTCAGCCGCGACCCGCAATCGGTCACAGGGCCGAAGCATCCGATCGCGGCTGAAGCCGCTCCTACAAAAGAAGTGCGGCCGCGCAGCATGGCGCGGCCGCATGACATCGGTCTTACTCGGCGGCCGGTGCTTCGGTGGCCGGCTTGGCCTCTTCAGCGCTCGGTGCGTCGTCGGCCTTCGGAGCAGCCTCGGCCTTGTCGCCATCGGCCTGCTTGGCAGCCGGAGCGCCGTCGGTCTTGTTCGCAGCGGCTTTCTTGGCCGGGGCGCGGCCCCGCGGCGCGGCCTTGCCACCGTCGGCGTCGGCGAAG
>JAHWKC010000168.1 GCA_019348095.1 Pseudomonadota bacterium
AGCCGGTCAAACCAGGGTCCACGGGAAATTGGGCGCGCAGCTTATCGCTCCGCAGCGTCGAGCCGCACGCGCAGGCTGAACCGGACGCGATCGCCGAGCACCAGCTTCCAGCCGTCCAGTCCGTAGTCGCCGCGGCTGACGCTGCCCTCGGCGACCACGTCGCAGTCGATGCCGGGGCGAGCGCAGCCCGACGGTGTCAGCGTGAAGCTCTCAAGCCGGCTGGTCCCGTGCATCGACAGGGTCCCGCGCAGCTGACCGCCGCGGTGCGCGAGCGCGGCCTGGTGCGGCTCGGACACGAACTCGATCAGCGGGTGCCGTTCGGCATCGAAGAACCCGTCGCCGCGCGCGATGGCGGTGTAACGCTCGGATTCGCCGACCTCCACCGCGGCCGTCGCCAGGCGGATGTGCACCTGGTGGCGGCCGTCGGGCAGCACGCGCAGCTCACCCTGGTACTGCGGAAAGGCGCCGTGCACCCGCTGGCCCCAGCGCGTGCGTAACTCGAAGCCGAAGCGCGTATGTACCGGATCGAACCCGAGACCCGGGTGCTGCGCCGCATCCCGCGCCGGCGCGGGATGCGGCAACACCGACAGTAGTAGTGCGAGGCATCCCAGCCGCAGGCCCGGCGTCACGGCCACCAGAACGCGCTGAGCTGGGCGATGCCCGGCTCCAGGGAGGTGTTCTCCGGCAGCGCCAACACCGCGATGCCGCCCGGCGGCATGCCGCGGTAGTCGCCGGACTGGCCGCTGTGCAGCAGCGCGGCGAGACGCTCGAACCCGGGGTTGTGGCCGACCAGCATCAGCCGGCCGACCTCAAGGTGGCTGTCGGCCAGCGCGATCAGCGTGCCCGGCGTGGCTTCGAAGATCGAGGGCTCGATGCGCTGGTCGACATAGCCGATCACCCCGAGCACCGCCTCCAGCGTCTCGCGCGTGCGCCGCGCCGGCGAGCACAGCACGCAGTCGGGCACCAGCCGGCTCTCGGCCAGCCAGCGCCCGGCCGCCTCGGCCTCGGCCAGTCCTTCGGCCGAAAGCGCGCGGTCGAGATCGGCCTGGCCGCTGATGGCCGGTTCGGCATGGGCGTGGCGCAGCAGGATCAGTTCGCGCATAGGGTTTGGAGGCCGGGAGTGAAGGGAACTAGGAACTTGAACTTTGGAACGGGAGCATCGCAGCGGGCAGCGGGGTGGAGCCGGAGGTGAGACTCGAGAATCGAAGGTACTGCAGAAACGCGCCGTGACGACGAGTCGCGGACAAGCGCGCCACCACCGTTCCCCTCGCCGCTCCCTGCTCCGGCGCTATCGGCTCCCTGCTACTTCCTGAGCCAGCGCAACAGCGGCTGCCAGTCGGCCTGATGCTCGCGGACCTGGGCGGAGTGGTAGTCGAACAGGCTCTTGCCGAGCCCGCACATGAGGACGTAGGCCTGGCTGTCGCGCAGTTGCGCCACCACCGGATACGGCCACGCGCGCAGCAGCTCGATCGCCTGCTGCGAGGCGTTGGTCCACGGCTTGAGCTTGTTGCCGACCAGCCCGACCCGTAAGTCGCCGCGGCGCACGCGCGGGTGCTGGGCCAACGTGTCCAGAAACGGCACCGTCGCCTCGATGTCGAGCATCGAAGGCTGCACCGGCACCACCACGGCGTCGGCGGTGTCCAGGAAGGTGTCGAGGTCGCCGGCCATCGCGCCGGCGCGCGCATCGATGATCAGCCGCTGGGTGTCGTCGGGCAGGTGCTTCTGCCAGCCCTTGCGGCGGGTGCCGTCGAGCGGCAGCACGGCGCTGTCCAGGTCGGCCCGCCGCTGCGCCCAACGCGTCGAGGAGCCCTGCGGGTCGGCGTCCAGCAGGACGGTGTTGCATCCATCGAGCGCCGCTTGCGCGGCAAGGTGGGTGGCGATCGTGGTCTTGCCGACGCCCCCCTTGGAACTGGCCACCAGCACGGTCTTCATCCAACCCCCTTGGCTGCTGCTCCCGGACGGGACCTGCAGCGTACACCGCGGGCCGTGGGGGCGGCCATCGCGGCCTGGATCAGTCCTGGGTGGGGGGCCGGCCGGTGGTGATCAGGCTGCGCAGGCGCTCGTTCTCGGGCAGCCAGCCGTGCGGCGGCGCCAGCGGGCTGCCGGCCGCGGCGAGCACGCCCTTGAGCGCGGCCATTTCGCCGTCACGCCATGAGGTGAGGATGTAGTCCGCGGGCGCTTGCGCATTCACCAGTTCCAGCCCCTGGGGCCACAGCCAGTGCAGCCCGCGCAGCCGTTCGCGCCAGTGCGCACCGTCGGGTGCCTCCGCGGTCAGGCGCGCCAGGCTGGACAACGCCACGGTCTGGGAGATCAGCAACGGGTCCTGCGCCATCCGGGTGTAGATCTCGATGCAGGCCGGACGCCGCCGTGCGGGGGGCGGCACATCGTCTTCGGCGATGCAGGCATGTTGCAGCCGCGCGTAGGCGGGCAGCGCCACTGCGGTGGTGAGCGCCATGGCATGTATCGCGGCCATGTCGCGCCGGCCGACCGGCCGCGCCAGGCCCATGTCCAGCGCCATGGCCGCGGCCAGGCCGGGCGATATCGGCGGAACAACGGCTTGGTCCAGTGAGTGATAAAGCAGCAGGCCGAGCTCGCCCAGGGGCAGTTGGTAGCCCGGGGCAGCGGCCGCGCGCGACAGGATCCGCTCGACTTCAGGCTCGTCGAGCCCGTCCTGCAGCTGCTGCAGCCAGACCGCCGCGTTGTCCGGTTCCAGCCGCTGCAACCGTTGCAATGCCGCCTGCGGATCGCAGCCGGCCGCGGCCTTCGCGCCGGGACAGTCGAGCGCTTCCATCCACGCCACCAGGGGATCGTCCGGGCCGAGCCGCCGGGCCGCGGCGAACGCGGTCGTCGCGGCGTCGGTGGTCCATTCCCCAGCCGCTTCGCCGCCCTCGAGCTGGTACGTCGGCGCGAGCAGGGCCGCCGCCAGTTGGTCGCGCGGGTCCTGCAAGGTCATCAGCCCACGCACCTGCTGGCCAATGGCGGCGACGTTGTCGCGGTGCCACTGCCTGATCTCGGCCTGGGCGTCGGGCTCATGCCGCGGCTGGGGCGCCTCGGCCGCGCAGATCGCCTCGACATGCGCGTCGCCCCCGGCCACATCCGGATGCCTCGCCAATGGCTGCCGGGCTTCGGCGCAAGTGGTGACGCCTGCGAACGCCTGCCCCGGGTCGCTGCTCGCGTCGCCTGCCCAGGCGCTGCCACCGCAGATGCCTGCCAGCACCATCCATCCATGGAAACGCAGACGCATCCCACTCTCCTTCGCATGCGGCGCCAATGCCGCCGGCCGAATCTAGCATCGACGGCGGATCAGCCGACCGCCACCCGCGCCCACAGCGGCAGGGTCAGCAAGGACAACAGCACGCCATAGCCGACCATCGCCGCGGCCAGGCGCGGCGCGAGATTGTGCGCGATCGCCAGTGCGGCGGCGGTGATCATCGAGGGCATCGCCGCCTCAAGCACGGTGGTGCGCGCCATGTCGCCGTGCAGGCCCAGCAGCGGCACCAGCAACCAGGCCAACGCCGGCATCACCGCGAGCTTGAGCAGCAGCCCGGCGGCAAGCGGCTTGAGCTCATCGCGCGGCAGCGCCAGTTTCACCGACAGGCCGATGGTCAGCATCGCCAGCGGCAGCAGCGCATCCGACAGCCGCTGCAGCGCGCCGGCGATCCACGACGGCGGCGCGGCCGGCATCACGGTCAGGGCGATCAGCAGCGCCCACAGCGGCGGGAACCGCGCCGCACGTAGCAGCATCTCGCGCGCGCCGGGCGCGGTGTCGCCGCTGTAGCGCGCCAGCACCCACAGGCCGAAACTCGACATGATCAGGAACGCGCCGAACTGGTCGTAGACCACCGCGTAGGGCAGTGCGTCCTCGCCGATCAGCGCGCGCGTCAGCGGATAGCCGAGGAAGCTGGTATTGCCCAGCGCGACGGTCAACAGCAGCACCGCATGCTCGTCGCGGCGCAATCCCAGCCAACGTGTCAGCGCGCCGACCAGCAGCACGGTAGCGATCAGCAGCAACCACGGCACCGCGACGACTCCCAGCAGCTCCGGCGCCAGTTCCAGTCGCGGCGCGTAGCGCAGCACCGCCGCCGGCAGGCACACGTACAGCACGACCAGGTTCAGCACCTGCGCGGCATCGGCCGGCAGCACGCGCAGGCGCTGCAACAGGTAACCCAGCGCCAGCATCGCCAGCACCAGGGCAAAGGCGTCGAAAGCCATCGTGGCTCCTCGGGGCGAAGGTCGATGGTGCACCGGTTTTACAGGCGGCGCTGGAGCCAGGCGCAAAATCGCCGCTGCCCTTCAAGGGGAGCAGCAAAGGCAGGCGCCTGCAGCTGCCAATCCTCCCCGCGTCGATGGCGTGCTGTGTCTTTGCGTTCCGCCGCGACCTTCCCGTGCGGCGCACCGGATGGACCGTGCCCCGATTCAGCGCATCCGCGTGCGGTCGCGGGGCGTATCTCCATCGGTCCTTCACCGGTGCCGGACTAGCGTCGGGTGGGCCGGAATCGGGCGGGTCCCGGTCGAGACGGAGTGGTTGCAGTGGCGCATGACCTCACAACGCAGCTGTGCCCCAAGCAATCGCACGCGGTCGCGCGGCCATGAAGTGCCGCCTGCTGCATGTGGTGGCGCTGCTGGTGATCGCCACGCTGCCGCTGCAGGCGGTCTCCACGGCGATGCAGCGTGCCTGGATGCCCGCCCACTACCACCTCGCCGCGTCGCCCGAGCGGGCGCATCCTGCGCGGGGGCATCACCCCGATTCTGCGCGCGCGCAGCTTCCTCAGCCGCACGCGCATGCGCACGGTCAAGCCGATCGGGTGGCCGCCGCCGGCCATGATCACGATCGGCAGGGCCCGCGGCCGCCGATACACGATCACGCGACGCTGGGCCGGCATCACCACGACCGCTCCGAGCCCGCGGTGGTGTATGTCGACGCGCCAGATCCGGCGGCCGCGCTATCGGTAACGCCGCCCTCGGGGTTCGACAACTTCTGGACGATCCTGCCGAGCCCGGTGGTACTGCTCGCCGCCCAGGGCGGAGGCAAACCACTGACGTGGTGGCCGCCGATCCGCGTACCGCATCGCTCCGACGTGCCGCGCCGGCCTCCGCGCCAATAGCCAGCCCCCCCAGCGCCACCGCCCACGCCGCCGCCTCGCGGCTGCACCCGCGTGGGCGCGTCGTCGTGCCCTCCGCTCGCGATGCTTGCCGCGCGCTGCACGGCGGGCGTTGCGGCAATCCAGGACATCACGCGTGCTGCCGTGCCGGCTCCATCGGCGAGGCGGCTGCGCGTAGACCGCATTCCAGCCGGCGGCGTTTTCCAGCGCCGCCAGGAGATATTCCATGCCGCTTTTGATACAGCCAGCTCCGTCGGTGTGCCCGCCGGCGTGCCTGCGCGCGCGACCGCGCCCCCGCGCCACCTGCCTCCCACCGCTGTGCACCGCGCTCCTGCTGGTGTCGATCGTGCCACCGGTGGCGGCGCAGCAAGCAGTCACCACTCAAGCAGTCACCACCCAAGCAGTCACCACCCAAGCAGTCACCACCCAAGCCGTCACCACCCAAGCAGAGACCTACGCCTCCAGCGCCACCGATCTGG
>JAHWKC010000169.1 GCA_019348095.1 Pseudomonadota bacterium
TGCCCGGGATTGAACAAAGCAGCCGAGAAAGCTCGGCTCTACGGGTGTCGCCGGAGCACGCCTGACCATCAAGTGGTGACCTCCGGCAGGTTGGATCGGTCCCGCGCCGCAGTCACACTGAGGCCCTTGTCGCGTCCGGGTAGCCCATGAGCACCTCTGCCGATCTGCTGAAGGAACTGCGCATCGACCGGAGCGCCCCGCCGCCGCCCTCGCGGCGCCGACTGTGGATCGCTCTTGCGATCGTCGGCGCCGTCTTGGCCGTCGGTCTTGTCGGTTGGATCTTGTTCGGCCGCGACGATGCGCCACAGGTGCGCACCGCGAGGGCGGTCGAGATCGGCGGCGGCAATGGCGGCGTCTCGGTGCTCGACGCCACCGGCTACGTGGTTGCGCGGCGCATCGCGACGATATCGGCCAAGATCACCGGCCGGGTCCGCGAGGTGCGGATCGAGGAAGGCCAGCACGTAAAGGCCGGCGAGGTGATGGCCACGCTCGACCCGGTCGATGCCGACGCCGCGCGCGACCTCGCCGCCGCGCAACTGGCCGCCGCGCGCAGCCAGAGCGGCAGCGTGCAGGCACAACTGCGCGAGGCCAAGGCCAACGCGACCCGACTGGCCTCGCTGGTCGAAGGGCAACTGGTGTCGCAAGCACAGTTCGATCAGGCCATGGCCCAACGCGACGCGCTGCGCGCGCAACTGGTGACCGCGCGGCGCAATGCGCAGGTGGCCAGTGATCAGTTGCGCATCGCCGAGAATGGCGTCGACAACACGGTGATCCGCGCGCCCTTCGCCGGGGTGGTGATCGCCAAGGCGGCGCAACCGGGCGAAATCGTCTCGCCGCTGTCGGCCGGCGGCGGCTTTACCCGCACCGGCATCGGCACCGTGGTCGACATGGACTCGCTGGAGGTCGAGGTCGACGTCGGCGAGGCCTACATCGGCCGGGTGCAGCCGGAGATGCCGGTGGAGGCCACGCTCAATGCCTACCCCGACTGGAAGATCCCCGGCGAGGTCATCGCGATCGTGCCGACCGCCGATCGCGGCAAGGCGACCATCAAGGTGCGGATCGCGCTGAACGCGCGCGATGCGCGCATCGTGCCGGACATGGGCGTGCGGGTGAGCTTTCTGGAAACGGCCCCGCCTGCCGACGCCGACGCGCCACCGCCGGGCGTGCTGGTACCGGGCTCGGCGATCCTCGTGCGCGACAACGAGCAGGTCGCCTTCGTCATCGCCGGCGGTGAGGTCCAGCAGCGTACGCTGCAGCTCGGGCGCACCCTGGGCGAGGATCGCGAGGTGACCCGCGGCCTGGCCGGCGGCGAAGTGGTGGTGCTCGATCCGCCGGAGGATCTGATGGATGGGATGAGCGTGCGGGTCGCTGATGAGGCCGGCGATGAGGACTAGAAGCGAAGGTGCGCTTTGTTCGTCAATCCCGAAAATGCAGGAATGACGGCTGAAAGCAGGAACAAGCGACAGCACACGCAAGAACACAACGGCTTCCTGCTGGCGCAGGAATGACAAAGCGCAAACCAACGTCATCACGAGGGACGCATCGATGCCACTGGTCACCATCCGCAATCTCACCAAGACCTACCAGCGCGGCCCGGAAAAGGTCGAGGTGCTGCACGGCATCGATCTGGATATCCCCAAGGGTGACTTCGTCGCGCTGATGGGGCCGTCTGGCTCGGGCAAGACCACCTTGCTCAACTTGATCGGCGGCCTGGATTCGCCCAGCGGCGGCGAGATCGACGTGCAGGGACAGCGTATCGACACGATGCGCTCGGGCGAGCTGTCGCAGTGGCGCAGCAATCACGTCGGCTTCGTGTTCCAGTTCTACAACCTGATGCCGAGCTTGAGCGCGCAGAAGAACGTCGAACTGCCGCTGCTGCTGACCCGGCTCTCGGCCGCGCAGCGCAGGCGCAATGCCGCCATTGCGTTGCAGTTGGTCGGCCTGGCCGAGCGTGGCAAGCACCGGCCCAACGAGTTGTCCGGCGGCCAGCAGCAGCGCGTGGCGATCGCACGCGCAATCGTGTCCGATCCGACGCTGCTGATCTGCGACGAGCCCACCGGCGACCTCGACCGGCAGTCGGCCGAGGAGATCCTGGCGCTGCTGCAAAGCCTCAATCGCGACCACGGCAAGACCATCGTCATGGTGACCCATGACCCCAAGGCCGCCGACCACGCGCAGCGCACGATCCATCTCGACAAGGGCACGCTGGCCGGCGAGCGCGCCTCCGCAGCGGCTTCAACGGCACTGTCGTCCTGAGCGCAGCAGACGAAGCCGGTAGCGGTAGCGCAAGGCTTGAGGGACCGAACATGAAATACCTGCACCTGATCTGGGCCGCGCTGTTCCGCAGCAAGACCCGCACGCTGCTCACGCTGCTGTCGGTGGTCACTGCGTTCCTGCTGTTCGGCATGCTCGACTCGGTGCGCCTGGCATTCAGCGCCGGCACCAACGTCGCCGGTTACGACCGGCTCGTGGTCGCCTCGCGCCTGTCAATCACGCAGATGCTGCCGATCAGCCTGGAGGCCCGGATCGCGGCGACGCCGGGCGTGCAGAAGGTCGTCCACATGGCCTGGTTCGGCGGCGTCTACCGCGAGCAGAGCAACTTCTTCCCGAGCATGTCGACCGGTCCGGGTTTCTTCGAGCTGTACCCGGAATACGACATCGACCCGGCGCAGCTGCAGGCATTCGCCGCCACCCGCGACGGTGCGGTGGTCGGCGCCGCGCTGGCCGAGCGCTACGGCTGGAAGCTCGGCGACGTGGTGCCGCTGCAGGCGACGATCTTCCCGACCCAGGGCAGCAACGACTGGGCATTCAAGCTCGTCGGCATCTTCGAGGTCCGCGACCAGAAACGGCGCGGCGAGGAGAACCAGTTCCTGTTCCGCTGGGACTACTTCGACCAGGCCAACGACTTCGTCAAGAACCGGGTCGGCTGGTACATGGTCAAGCTCGAAGACCCCGACCGTGCGACCGAGGTGGCGCGCGCGATCGACGCGCTCTCGGAGAACTCCGACCACGAGACCAAGACCCAGACCGAGCAGGCGTTCAACCAGGCAATGGTCAAGCAGTTCGCCGACATCGGCCTGATCGTCACCGCGATCATGGCCGCGGTGTTCTTCACCCTGCTGTTGCTGACCGGCAACACGATGGCGCAGGCGGTGCGCGAGCGGATCCCGGAACTGGCGGTGCTCAAGACGATTGGTTTCAGCAACCGCAGCGTGCTGTGGCTGGTGCTGGGCGAATCGGTGCTGCTGGTCGTGCTGGGCGGGGTGATCGGGCTTCTGATTGCCTCCTTCCTGATCGCCGGGGTGGCCGCGGCCAGCGGCGGCATGATCCAGTTGGACACGGTCCCGGCCGCAACCTGGCTGATGGGCATCGGCCTGATGCTCGCAATCGGGCTCGCGGTCGGCCTGCTGCCGGCGCTGCGCGCAATGCGGCTCAACATCGTCGATGCACTGGCCGGCCGCTGAGCGGAGAACACACATGAACCGACTGAAGAAATGGCTGGGCAACCTGGGCGTGGTGCTGGCGCTGGCCGCGGGGCTGGCGGCATGGACCTACCTGCCGTGGTACGGCGTGCTGGCGCTGTTGGCGGCACTGGCCGCGTGGCTGCTGCTGAGCCGGGCCGGGCAGCAGACCCTGGCGGTCGCGGGCATCGGCATCACCACCCTGCCGCAACGCTGGGGGGCGTCGTCGGTGGTCGTGGTCGGCATCGCCGGCGTGGTCGGCGTGCTGGTGGCGATGCTGGCGATGGGCGAAGGTTTCCAGGCCACGCTGCGCGGCACCGGCAGCACCGATACTGCGATCATCCTGCGCGGTGGCTCGCAGGCCGAAACCAACTCGGTGATCAGCCGCGACCAGGTGCCGCTGATCACCAGCCTGCCCGGCATCGCCCAGGGCGCCGACGGCCGGCCGCTGGTGTCGCCGGAGCTGTCGCAGGTGGTGAACATGGTCACCCGCGCCGACGGCACCGACGCCAATGCGCAGCTGCGCGGGGTCGGCGACACGGCTTGGGCGGTGCGTCCGCAGATCGAGCTGGTGCAGGGGCGCAGGTTCGAGACCGGCCGCCGCGAGCTGGTCGTCGGGCAAGGCGCGCAGAAGCAGTACGTCGGCCTGGAGCTTGGCAACCAGCTCGAGTTGGCCAACCAGATGTGGACCGTGGTCGGCGTGTTCGCCTCCGGCGATTCGCACGAGTCCGAGCTGTGGGCCGATGCGGAAACGCTCGCGTCGACCTACCAGCGCACCTCCTACCAGTCGGTCACGGCCAAGTTGGCTGGCGCTGACGGCTTTCGCCAGCTCAAGGCGGCGATGGCCGCCGATCCGCGGCTCAAGCTCGATGTCACCACCACGCGCGACTACTACAGCAAGCAGTCCGAGGGCCTTACCAAGATCATCCGGATACTCGGCACGGTGGTCGGCACGATCATGGCGATCGGCGCGGTGTTCGGCGCGCTCAACACGATGTACGCCGCGGTCGCCGGCCGTGCCCGCGAGATCGCGACCATGCGCGCGCTGGGCTTCCGCGGGCTGCCGGTGGTGGTCGCGGTGATGCTGGAGACGATGCTGCTGGCGCTGCTCGGCGGGCTGCTCGGCGCCGGCGTGGCGTGGCTGGTGTTCAACGGCTACAGCGTGTCGACCTTGAGCTCGAACTTCAGCCAGGTGGTGTTTCAGTTCCGGGTCTCGCCCGAACTGCTGTGGACCGGGCTGAAGTGGGCGCTCGGCATCGGCCTGGTCGGCGGCCTGTTCCCCGCGCTTCGGGCTGCGCGGCTGCCGGTGACCGAGGCGCTGCGCGCGGCGTGAGGCGGGCGCGTCAGCCCACCGCGACCGGCGACCGGCGCGCGCGCCGCAGGCCGTCGCCGGCGTAGATCGCAAGCGCGAGCCAGATCAGCACGAAACCGATCGCCCGGTCGCGGCCGAACGGCTCGCCGAACACCAGCACGCCGCACAGCAGTTGCAGGGTCGGGGCGACGTATTGCAGCAGCCCCACGGTCGACAACGGCACCCGCCGCACGGCATACGCAAAGCCGATCAGCGGCAGCGCGGTCAGGGCGCCACCGAGCACCAGCAGCAGGTCCAGCCAAGGCCACCACGCGCCCAGCACGCCGCCCTGGCCATGCCATTCGCCCCACAGCAGCAGCGCCAGCGCCGGCAGCAGCAGATAGCTGCTCTCGATGCCCAGCCCCGGCAACGAGTCGATCGCGGTGACCTTGCGCAGCAGGCCGTACATCCCGAACGAGCCCGCCAGCGCCAGCGCGATCCACGGAAAGCTGCCGTAATGGAACGTCAGCCACAGCACGCCGGCGGCGGCGCAGGCCACCGCCACCCATTGCCCCCGGCTGAGCCGCTCGCGCAGCAGCAACACGCCCAGCACCACGTTGAGCAGCGGGTTGATGAAGTAGCCCAGGCTGGCCTCGACCACGTGCCCGGCGTTGACCGCCCAGATGTACAGCCCCCAGTTGAACGCGATGAAAAGCCCGCTCAGCGCCAGCATCGCCGCGATGCGGGGCCGCTTCGCGTCGGAAGGCGACGACGCGGTGAGGTTCGCGCTCCAGACCCTGCGGCTCGGCGGGTCGACCTTCTCC
>JAHWKC010000016.1 GCA_019348095.1 Pseudomonadota bacterium
CGAA
Organism: Pseudomonadota bacterium; assembly: GCA_019348095.1. Taxonomy (GTDB): domain Bacteria; phylum Pseudomonadota; class Gammaproteobacteria; order Xanthomonadales; family Xanthomonadaceae; genus Novilysobacter_A. Next base: position 5 of record JAHWKC010000016.1, read on the forward strand.
TCCATGCGTCCTCGGCGCGCTCGGGTGCGTCGGCATCGTCGAAGCCGGCGAGGCGCTGCGCGAGCACGCCGCTCATCGCGCGACCAGATCGAACTCGTCGAAACCGGCGGCGTGCGGCGCGTGCCTCCCCTTTGGGATGCGGTCATGGGAGCGGCGGTGGTCATGGCTGCGCAGGTACTCCACGAAGACCTCGCGCGACGCCCACCGGCTGACCATCAGGTAGCGGCCCGGGTCGCGCACCCCGAGCGCCAGCAGCCGGGTCCCCATCGCGGGCTCGACGACGTTGCGCACCGCCCCCAGCACCTGGCCGCCGAGCGGCTGGTCCCACAGCGGGTCCAGCGGTTGCCGCGTCAGCGTGTCGGCGTCCAGGTACACGAGCCGCTCGACGTCGGGCAGCAGGTCGGGAAGCAGGAGGCGGGCGCAGCTGACCGCACCGCCGTGCGCGCTGACGGCGTCCGGCAGCCGACCGAGAGCCAGCTCCGCGACCGGGTGCGGGCGCAGCTCGGCGCCCTCCGCCTCGACCATCGCGCGCAGGCGCCCGAGGTCGTGCGCGGAGACGTCCGGCGCGTGCAGCAGGTGGACGACGACGTCGCGGGTGCCGGCGCGCAGGCACGACAGTGCCCCCAGCAGGATGTCGCGCTGCAACGGATGCGGCATCGCCAGCAGGCCGAGCCCGGAGACAATGGCGTCGGCACGCCCGGCGGCCAGCCAGCCGCTGTCGGCGACCAGTTGCGGCAGCGAGCGGGCATCGCCGAGCACCACCGGCACCCGCGGGAACTGCCGTTGCAGATGCGCCTGCAGCTCCTCGTTGAGTTCGAGCACGAGCAGGTGCTCGTCGGCGATGCCGGCCTCGAGCAGCGCCTGGGTGATTGCGCCGGTGCCGCCGCCGAGCTCGATTACCCGCGTGGTGTCATCGGGCAGCTCGGCGATCATCGCCGCGGCCAGCTCGAAACTGGACGGGGCGACGGCGGCGGTGCGGAGCGGGTTCTTCAGCCACTGGCGGAAGAAGGTCCATGCGGGCGGCTTGATGGCAGGTCACCTGGGCGATGCATCGCCGGTATCGTGACCGAGGCGATGTTCGACCGCCGTTAAAACGCCCCGCCGTGACGCCTGCGCAGCCGCCAGCAGCGGTGGATGCGTGCGTCGCGGGCGAAGTCCGGCGGGATGGTCTGCGCGCTGATCTCCTCGCAGTCGGCGAACGCTTCGACGCTGGCCTGGTCCATGCGGAAGCGGCGGAAGTTGTTTGAGAAATACAGCACCCCCTCGCGCGCCAGCCGTGCCACCGCGGCGCGCAGCAGGCGCACGTGCTCGGCCTGCACGTCGAAATCCTGCGCTCGCTTGGAATTGGAGAAGGTCGGCGGGTCGCAGAAGATCAGGTCGTACTCGCCGCTGTCGTTTTCCAGCCAGGCCAATGCGTCGGCCTGGACCAGGCGGTGGCGGGCGCCGCCCATGCCGTTCTCGCCGAGGTTGTCGGCGCACCATTGCAGGTACGTTGCCGAGAGGTCGACGGTGGTGGTCTGGCGCGCGCGGCCGACCGCCGCGTGCACGGTGGCCGCCCCGGTGTAGCCGAACAGGTTGAGGAAGCGGGTGTCCTCGGCCTCCTCAAAGATGCGCAGGCGCAGCGGACGGTGGTCCAGGAACAGGCCGGTGTCGAGGTAATCGAACAGGTTGACGCGCAGGCGTGCACCGCCCTCGCGCACGGCGACGAACTCGCCGCGCGCGTCGGGGTTTCCCGCTCTTAGATCGGCATACTTGCTGCCGCCCTTGCCGCGCGCGCGGGTCTTCATCGCGATCTGCTCGCGCGGCACCGAAAACACCTCGCGGGCCGCGGCGAGCAGCTCGTTGCGGCGGCGGCGCTGGTCGGGCTCGGGGATGTCGGCCGGCGCGGCGTACTCCTGCACGTGCAGGAAGGTGCGCGACGGGCTTTCCTCGGTCTGGTAGACGTCGATCGCGGAGGCGTACTCGGGCAGGTCGGCGTCGTAGGCGCGGAAGCAGGTGACGTGGTCGCGCTCGCGCCAGGCCTTGAGCTTGCGCAGGTTCTTGCGCAGCCGGTTGGCGACCATCTGTGCGCCTTCCGACAGCGCCGGGGCCGAGGCAGGCTCGGCCGGTTCGCGCTGCGGCAGCGCGATCGGATCGCTGACGATCAGGGTGCATTCGATCGCGCCGTTGAACACCTGGTACTTCTTCGCCGCGCGCAGGCCGGTGGCGTAGGCCAGTTCGGCGTCGCCGCACAGCAGGCTGGCGCGCCAAGCCGGCACGGTGTTTTTCAAAGCGGTGCCGAGGGCGCGGTAGAGCGCCGGGTCGGCGGCGAGGCGGGCGTCGTAGGGCGGGTTGCAGACGACGAGGCCGCTTGGCTGGGCAGACCCGGAAAGCGGCTCCTGCGATTGTTGCTGTTGCCCGTCATCCTCGCGCAGGCGGGGATCAAGGATCGTTTGCGGCAACGCCAATGCCTGCTGTTGTACGACATCCGCGACCTTCAGGTCGATCACGCCGGCCAGGCCGGCCATGACCTCGTTGTCGCGCGCGGAACGGATCGCGTGCGGGTCGATGTCGCGGCCGAAGAACACCGGGCGCAGCGCGGCGCGGCCGGCGGTTTCGCGCTGGCGGGCGTCCTCGGCCAGCGCCTGCCATGCGGCGTGGTCGAAGCCGCGCCAGCGGGTCGGCGGTTTGCCGCCGTGACGCAACAGGCCCGGGGCGACGTCGGCCGCCATCAGCGCGCCTTCGATCAGCAACGTACCGCTGCCGCACATCGGGTCGAGCAGCGCGCCGCCGTCGGCGTACACCTGTGGCCAGCGGCCGCGCAGCAGCACCGCGGCGGCGAGGTTCTCCTTGAGCGGCGCCTCGCCCTGCTTCTGGCGCCAGCCGCGGCGGTGCAGCGAGCCGCCGCCCAGGTCGATCGAGACGATCGCGCGGCCTTTGCGCACCACCAGGTTCAGGCGCAGATCGGGCGACTCGACATCCACGTCCGGGCGCGCGCCGGTCTGCTCGCGCATCACGTCGACCACCGCGTCCTTGACCCGCTGCGCGGCGTAGCGCGCGTGGGTGATCGCGGTGCCGGAGACGTGCGCGTCGACCGCCAGGGTATGGCCGTTGTCGAGATGTTCCGGCCACCCCATCGCGGCGACGCCGGCGTACAGGGCGTGCTCGTCGGGACAGTCGAACTCGGTGATCGGCCACAGCACGCGGCTGGCCAGGCGCGACCACATGACCGCGCGCTGCGCATCAGCCAGATCGCCCTCGGCATTGGCGCCGGCGAGCGCGGCGGTCGCGCGCGTGCAGCCGAGCGCGACCAGCTCATCAGCGAGCAGGTACTCGAGGCCTTTGCCGCAGCTTGCGAAGAATTTCAATGTCGGGTTCCGGTGTGTGGTTCAGCCGCATTTCGCGGGAGCGCCCCACGGGTGCGATGTGCTTGTGGCGCCTGATCGAAATGCATCGCGGGCATGGCCCGCTCCTACAGCGTCGCGAGCAGGTCGGCGAAGGCGTCGGCGCTGGCCTTGACGCTCGCGGCCAGGCGGTGGCTGTCATCGACCAGCAGCAGGCGGGCGCTGCGCGGTTGCGCCCAATCGACCACGTGAGCGGCCGGGATCAGCTCGTCGTGCCAGCCGTGGATGATCGTGGTCGGCACGCGCGCGGCATCGAGCGGGTGATCCTGGTCGAGCCGGATCGGCGGCGCCATCAGGAACAGCCCGGCGACCGGCACCTGCATCGACACCAGCCCGGAGATCCAGGCGCCCAGGCTCGACCCGGCCAGCACCAGCGGCCCCTGCGCCGATGCGGCGCGGGCCAGCTCAAGCAGGCGCTGGCGGCGCGCGGGGACGTCGCCGAGTTCGCCAACCTCGCGCCGCGCATCCAGGTCGGTGTAGTCCGGGCGCTGGTGGGTCCAGCCGAGGTGCTCGGCGGCCTCGGCCAACGCGGTGACCTTGGTCGCGTCGGGGCCGCTCTCGAAGCCGTGGGAAAGAATGCAGTGTCCGCGCATGTCAGGCCGTTCCCGGCTCGGTGGAGGTGTCGATGGCCAGCGCCGTCACAGCATCGCCCAGGCGGATGGTGCCGCCCTCCAGGATCCGCGCGCACAGCCCGCCCATGCCGCGCATCGCGTTGTAACCGCCAGGTCCGAGCGCCTGCTCCATGCGCGAACACGGGTCGCAGGGATCGGTGCCTTCCAGCAGCGCCTCGCCGACGCGAAAGCGCCGGCCCTTGAGCGCGATCAGCGGCAGGCCGGAGACCACCAGGTTGCGGCGCAGCAGCCCCGGCAACACCCGCGCGTGGCCCGACAGCGCCGCGATCACCGGCAGGTGCTCGGCCTGGATCAGGGTGACGTCGCGCTTGCCGCTGCCGCCTTTGTAGCGGTCCCCGACCAGGCCGCCGCCGGGCTCGGCAACCACCGCCTCGACCGCCACCATCGGGACGTCGCGTGCGGGGCGCAGGCCGATCCAGTCGACACGGCCGCAACGCGGCAGGGTGGCCATCAATCGGCCGAGCGCGGAATCGGCGGGGGGCAGTTTCATCGAGGCTGTCCAGTGGAACCGGAGCGGCGGAACCGCAGCGGGCGGAACCGCGCGGATGGGGCCGGGCGGCCGGGCCGCAGCGGGGCCGAATGGTAGCATCCGGCCGATGCTGCCCGACCTGCCGCCGGCCCCGCTCCACCTCGATCCGCTGCCCTACGAGGCGCGGCTGGAGCCGCGTCCGCGCGAGCAGATCGACCTGGTGGTGATCCACTGCACCGAGGTGCCCGACCTGGCCATGGCGCGGCGCTTTGGTGAGCGGGAGCTGTACCCTGGCTCGCGCACCGGCAACAGCGGGCACTACTACGTCGACCGCGACGGCAGCCTGCACCAGTACGTGGCCGCCGAGCGCGTGGCAAACCACACGCGCGGCTACAACCCCCGTTCGGTCGGGATCGAGCTGGTCAATACCGGGCGCTTCCCCAACTGGCTGGACTCGCGCCACCAGGCGATGGAGGAGCCCTATACCGAGGCGCAGATCGTCGCGCTGATCGCGCTGCTGCAACGGCTGCGTGCGGAGTTGCCGGGGCTGCGGTTCATCGCCGGGCACGAGGAGCTGGACACGACGCTGGTGGCGGCGAGCGACGACGCCTCGCTGCAGGTGCACCGCAAGCGAGATCCCGGGCCGTTGTTTCCGTGGGAGCGGGTGATGGAGGCGATCGACCTGCAGCGCCTGCAGCCGGGCGACGCATTGTAGGAGCGGCTTCAGCCGCGATCGGATAACTGGCTGATTGCGCCCATTTGGGTTCGCGGCTAAAGCCGCTCCTACGGGGGCAGTTGCAGGCGGCGGCTATACTGGCGCGCCTGTTTCCGACGACCGTGCGCATGACCTCCACCGTTTCCGAGTTGATCGAACTGCTCTCGCTCGAACGCCTCGAGGACAACCTGTTCCGTGGTCAGAGCCGCGACATCGGCACCAAGTACGTGTTCGGCGGGCAGGTGCTCGGACAGGCGCTTTCGGCGGCCCAGGCGACGCTGGAGGCCTCGCGCGCGGCGCATTCGCTGCACGCGTATTTCCTCAAGGCCGGCGACATCCGCGCGCCGATCGTCTACCAGGTCGACCGCACCCGCGATGGCGGCAGTTTCTCGGTGCGCCGGGTCACCGCGATCCAGCACGGTCAGCCGATCTTCTTTCTCGCCGCCTCCTTCCAGAAGCCGCAGGACGGCGGCGAGCACCAGCTGACGATGCCCGAGGTACCGGGGCCGGAGGACCTCGAGCCGGCGGCCGCGGTGCCGGACAAGGTGATGGCGACGCTGCCCGACAAGATCCAGCGCTGGCTGTCGCGGCAGGGACCGTTCGAGTTCCGCCACGTCTATCCTCGCGACGAGCTCAAGCCGCCCAAGCGACCGCCCTACCAGCAGGTCTGGTTCCGCCTGGGCGAGCGCGTCGGCGATGCGCCCGAGCTGCACCGGACCCTGCTGGCCTACGCCTCGGACTTCCACCTGCTCGGCACCGCGACCTTCCCGCACGGCATCAGCTACTACCAGCCGAACGTGCAGATGGCCTCGCTCGACCACGCGATGTGGTTCCACCGCCCGTTCCGGGCCGACGAGTGGCTGCTGTACTCGATCGACAGCCCCAGCGCCCAGGGCGCGCGCGGGCTGGCCCGCGGGCAGATCTTCGACCGCGTGGGCCGGCTGGTGGCCAGCACCGCGCAGGAAGGCCTGATCCGGGTCGTCGTCGATGCGCAAGCCGCCGCGCAAGTGCCGACAAGGGGCTGAGCGATGCGCCAGGTCTTCAGCAGTCCGCGCCTGGAGAATGTCGAGAAGCTCGCCGAGCTGCTGCGCGAGGCCGACATCGAGGTGCGCATCACCGACGGGCGCTCCTACCAGGGCAGCCGCCGCAAACGGTTCAGCTACGGCGACAGCGAGGGGTCACGGCCGGCGCTGTGGGTGGTGCGCTCGGAGGACCAGGTCAAGGCGCGCGCGATCCTGCGCGAGGCGGGCCTGCTCGACAGCACGCGACCCGGCAGCTTCGCCGGCCCCTCGTTCCGGATGGAGCCGCCGCCTACCCCGCAGGCCGTCTCGCGCAAGAAGCGCGCATTCCGGGTCAAGCTGTTTCTGCTGGCGGGTATCTCGGTGGTGCTGGCGCTGATGATGTCGCACATCATCAACTACGAGCCGCCGCAGCAGCTCGCCTCGCCGCCGTTCGACGGCACCGCCGCGCCCACCCTGCTGCCGGTGGCGCGCGCGGTGTTCGCCAGCGAGATTTCCGCCGCGCGCATTCCAATCGTCTGCCTGGCGGTGGACGGCGAGGATGCGCCGCAGCCGATGATCGATGCATTGAACAGCGATGCGGTGGCCGTGGTGCCGGCCTCGTACTGCGTGCGCGTGGCCGACGAGGACCGTGCCGCGTACCACGCCGCCGCCTCCGGCCGCGAGGCGATGCTGCTGGACGTGCATGGCTTCCGCGCGTCGTCCCCTGAACTCGCGCAGGTCCAATTCAGCGCCTACCACCACCGCCTGTTCGGCTCCTACAAGACCCTGGAAGTGCGGCGGGTGGACGAGAAGTGGCAGGTGACGCGGGTGCTGCGTCACGTCGCCTCCTGAGCCCTCGGCACCCCAATGTCGGCAGGATTGGCTGCCTTTGCGGCCGAACCACTTGGATCGTTCAGGTGAAGGGCGACCATGACACCGCCGGCGCTATGCTGCCGGCATGGGCACCGAGCACCACGACAGCGATGACCTGCGCCTGTTCCACACCGGGGAGCACCCCTGCGGCTACTGGCCCGACCGCATCGCCCGCGACCTGGTACTCGACCCGCGCGATTCGCGCCTGCCGCAGTGGTATCCGCTGGCGCTGGGCTGGGGCTTCCGCCGCTCCGGCGACATCGTCTACCGCCCGCATTGCCAGGGCTGCCGTGCGTGCGTGGCCGTCCGCATACCGGTCGAGCAGTTCGTCCCCGACCGCAGCCAACGTCGCTGCCTGGCGCGCAATGCCGACCTGGAAATGCGCGTGTGCCCGGCGCAACGCAGCGATGAGCACCTCGCGCTGTACCGCCGCTATCTCTCCGCGCGCCATGCCGGCGCGGGCATGGACGGCCACGGCGCGCTGGAGTTCGACCAGTTCCTGATAGGGAGCTGGAGCGAGAACCGGTTTCTGGAGCTGCGCGAGCGCGCCGAGCACGGCCAGGGACGCCTGCTTGCGGTGGCGGTCACCGATGTCACCGAACGAGCGCTGTCGGCGGTGTACACCTTCTTCGAACCCGAGGCCGCCGCGCGCGGGCTCGGCACGCTGGCCATCCTCAAGCAGATCGAATGGGCACGGCGCGAGCGACGCAGCCACCTGTACCTGGGCTACTGGATCCAGGCGCACGCCAAGATGGACTACAAACGCCGCTTCCGGCCGCTGGAAGCGTTCGACGGTCGCAGCTGGCGCGATCTCGATGCCGGAGACTGTGGATGACGTGGCCCAACCGCATCACCGCGGCAGCGGCTTGCCTGCTGGCCGCCGGCGCCATCGCCGGCTGCGTGCGACTGAAGGTCCACGGCGACAACCCCCCGGAGCCGCAGCCACGGGCCGATACGATGCCAACCGACCGGCCGCTGCGCGTGGCGACCTACAACACCTCGCTGTATGACGACGCCGCGGGCGGGCTGATCCACCGCCTCGAGCACGCCGATCCCGGGGCACGCAACATCGCCGCGGTGCTGCAGCGGGTGCGGCCGGACCTGGTGCTGCTCAGCGAGTTCGACTACGACCCGGGACAGCGCGCGGCCGACCTGTTCCAGCGCGAGTACCTGGAGGTGGCGCAATCCGGCGGCGGCGAGCCGCTGCACTACCGCTACCGCTACCTCGCGCCGGTCAACACCGGCGTGCCGAGCGGGCTGGATCTGGACCGCGACGGCGTAGCGCGCGACAGCCGAGCCGCTGATGCCGCCCGTGCGCACGGCAACGACGCCTGGGGCTACGGCCTGCACCCGGGCCAGTACGGCATGCTGGTGCTGTCGCGCTACCCGATCGATGACGAGGCGGTACGCACCTTCCAGCGGCTGCGATGGAGCGCGCTGCCGGGCGCGCGGCAACCACTGGACCCCGGCACTGGGCAGGCCTGGTACCGGCCGCAGGTCTGGTCGCAATTGCGACTGTCGTCGAAGTCGCATTGGGACGTGCCGGTGCATACCCCGCTGGGCACCGTGCACCTGTTGGCGTCGCACCCGACGCCGCCGGTGTTCGACGGACCGGAGGATCGCAACGGCGCGCGCAACTTCGACGAGATCCGGCTGTGGGCCGAGTACCTGTCGGCCGATTCGGCGGCGGGCGATGCGCCCGACTGGCTGTGCGACGACCAGGGCCGGTGCGGCGGGCTGCCGCCGCAGGCCCGTTTCGTGATTGCCGGCGACCTCAACGCCGATCCGCACGATGGCGATGGCGCGCCCGGCGCGATCGCGCAGCTGCTGCAGCATCCGCGGGTGGATGCGGGGGTGGTCCCGCGCAGCGCCGGTGCGGCCGAGCGGGCGAGGCAGCGCGGCCTGCCGCGCGAGGGCGATGTCGCCAGCCACACCGGTGATTTCGGCCCCGGCGGCGGCACCTTGCGGCTGGACTACGTGCTGCCGTCGCAGGGGTTCGCGGTGCGCGATGCGGGGGTGTTCTGGCCGGCGGGCGCCACGGCGCAGGCGTCGATTGCCGGGGCCAGCGACCATTACCTGGTCTGGATCGATCTGGCCGATCCGACCGATCCGACCGAGTGACCGGCGCAGGTATTACGCAGCAGCAGGAAGTGCAGGAACCGTAAGCTGGGCCTGTCAGCCCAGCCTGCGTCGATTCGAGGGCGCCGCAGGAGGGATGGCGCCGCAGGACTCAGGCCTTGCCAGCGCCCTCGCCCGCCTCCGATGCCGCCGCTTCCTTGGCCGACGTCGCCTCCGGGGTGGCTGCGGCGTCCATCGGCGGCTCCTCCGCGCCAGTGCTGTCGGCGCCGACGGCAGGCAGCTGCGTGACCGGCCGCGGGCCGAAGCCGAACGCCTCGTCGCTGCGCGCCGACACGATCATCCTCACCATGCTGGACGGCACCATCAGTTCCAGCTCGACCGGCTCGCCGCTGACGGTATGGCCGTCGAGCGTCATCTCGATCAGCGCGCCGGCGGTGTCGATCTCCTGGCACAGCACGTGCGGGCCGCCCTTGCCCTCCTGCAGGTAGGGCTTGATCGCCTCGCCCAGGACTTCCAACGCCTGCGGGAACAGGAACACGGCGTAACCCTGGCTGTTGTGTTTCAGCAGTCTGTCGACCATCGATGCGTCCTGTGAAAAAGGGGGGAGGCGGTAGCGACGCGTCCGATCAGCGCAGCTCGATCCGCAAGGCGGCCGCGGCCGCCCGGGCGCAAGCCCGAGCCTGCTCAATGTCCTCGCCCAGTGCCAGCGTCACCGCAACCCGGCGCTGGCCGTCCACCCGCGGCTTGCCGAACAGGCGCAATTGTGTGCCGGCCTGCGCGAGCGCAGCGTCGACGCCACCGAACACCGGCACGCCGTGCCCCTGTGCCAGCACCGCACATGACGCCGCCGTGCCGTTGGTGCGGAGCGACGGGATCGGCAGGCCGAGGATCGCGCGCGCGTGCAGCGCGAACTGGCTGAGCTCCTGCGAGGCCAGGGTCACCAGGCCGGTGTCGTGCGGCCGCGGCGAGACTTCGCTGAACCAGACCTCGTCGCCCTTGACGAACAGCTCGACACCGAACACCCCGAAGCCGCCGAGGTCGTCGGTGATCGCGCGCGCGATGTGCTGCGAGCGCTCCAGCGCGAGCGGCGACATCGGCTGCGGCTGCCAGCTTTCGCGGTAGTCGCCGTCGCGCTGCAGGTGCCCGATCGGCGCACAGAAGGTGGTCCCGCCGGCATGGCGCACCGTCAGCAGGGTGATCTCGTAGTCGAAGTCGATGAAGCCCTCGACAATGACGCGGCCGGCACCGGCGCGCCCGCCGGTCTGCGCATGCGTCCACGCCGGGTGGATGTCGTCGGCGCCGCGCACCAGGCTCTGGCCCTTGCCGGAGGACGACATCACCGGCTTGACCACGCACGGCAGGCCGACCTCGGCCACCGCGGCGCGGTACTGCTCGTAGGTATCGACGAAGCGGTAGGGAGAGGTCGCCAGGCCGAGGGTTTCGGCCGCGAGCCGGCGGATGCCCTCGCGATCCATGGTCAGCCACGCCGCACGCGCGGTCGGGATGATCCGGGTGCGTGCTGCCGCACCGCTGGCGTGCACGGCGGGCGCGCGCTCCAGTTCTCGCTCCCACTCGCGCTCCAGTTCAACCAGCGTCGCGGTATGGATCGCCTCGATCTCCGGCACGATCAGCTGCGGGCGCTCCTGCGCGATGAGCGCGCGGATCGCATCGCCGTCGAGCATGTCGAGCACGTGGCTGCGGTGCGCGACCTGCATCGCCGGGGCATCGGGGTAACGATCGGCGGCGATCACCTCGCAGCCGAACCGCTGCAGCTCGATCGCGACCTCCTTGCCGAGCTCGCCGGAGCCAAGCAGCAAAACGCGGAAGGCATGGTCAGACAGAGGCGTGCCGAGCATGGTCATCAACGGTCCGTCGGATGTCGGGGCCCGCCAGTCTAACTTCCGCCTCGCGCGCTCGCCGCAGCTCGGGCCTTTGGCCGACGCGGACGCCGTGCGATGCTTCGGCCATGCTCGACGCGCCTTTCCCGCATGCCGGCCGATGGAGGCTGCCCCGCACGATGGCGGCCCTGGCTGTGGCGCTCGCGGTCGCGGCCGGCTGCACGCGCAGCAGCGAGGAGCAGCCCGGCGCGCGTCCGAGCGGATTGCTGCTGGACCCGCAGATGAACGAGATCAGCGGGCTGGCGGCATCGCGGCGGCACGACGAGGTGCTGTGGATGCACGACGACGGCGGCAATCCCGAACGCCTGTTCGCGGTCAGCGACAAGGGCCGGCGGCTGGCGACGTTCGGGGTCGAGGGCGTGGTCAAGACCGACTGGGAAGATATCGCCGCATTCGAGCTGGACGGCCGCGATTACCTGCTGATCGCCGATACCGGCGACAACGGTGGCCTGCGCCACACCCTGCAACTGCACGTGATCGAGGAACCGGCGAGGCTGCAGAACGCGAGGCTGCAGCCGGCCTGGTCGATCGCGTTCCGCTGGCCCGACGGCGCCCGCGACTGCGAGGCGGTCGCGGTTGACGCGGCGCGTAACCAGGTCCTGCTGGTGTCGAAGAAACGCCACCCGCCGCAGCTGTTCGCGGTGCCGTTGCGACCGGCCGGGACCGGCCTGCAGACCGCGGTCCAGCTCGGCGAGCTTGCCGGTGTACCGCAGTTGAGCGAACCGGCGCCGCAGCAGGCTCCGGCACGCGGACGCTACGACAGCCATGTCACCGCGGCCGACATCTCGCCGGATGGACGCACGCTGGCGGTGATGACCTACCGCTACCTGCTGCTGTACCCGCGGGCCGAACGCGAGAACTGGGGCACGGCGGTCTCGCGCGCGCCGCAACTGAGCGAACTGCCGTGGCTGCCGCAGGCCGAGGCGCTGGGCTGGTCGGCCGACGGCGACGGGCTGTACGCGACCGGCGAGTTCGTGCCGGCGCCGTTGTATCGGATCACGCCGTAGATCCAGCCTCTTCCCCTTGGAACTCCGATCTTTTCTCCCCCTTTGAAAAGGGGGACCAAGGGGATTTGCTCTTGCCCTGCTGCAACAGCCAGAGCAAATGCTCCCCAGCCCTCCTTTTCCAAAGGAGGGAGCAGAACCGCCCCTGGCAGCTTGACTTGATATCAAATTGATATCAATAATGCGCCCATCATCCGCTGAGGCCCCGCCATGAAAGAGAACCCGACCCGCTCCCTGCCCGGCATTCCGATGCTGCTGGTGATGCTCGCAGCGCTGCTGGGCGCGATCTGGCTGTTCGTCGTCGGCGTCCAAGCCGGCAGCGGCATGACCGCCTTCGGCGCAGGGCTGATCGGCGCGCTGCTGCTGTTCCTGATGTGCGGCCTGTACATGGTCGAACCCAACCAGGCTGCGGTGCTGAGCCTGTTCGGCAAGTACATCGGCACGGTCAAGGACAACGGGCTGCGCTGGAACAACCCGTTCTTTTCCAAGCGCAAGGTGTCCTTGCGCGTGCGCAACTTCGAGAGCGGCAAGCTCAAGGTCAACGAACTGGAAGGCAGCCCGATCGAGATCGCCGCGGTGATCGTGTGGAAGGTGGTCGATTCGGCCGAGGCGGTATTCAACGTCGACGACTACGAGAGCTTCGTGCACATCCAGTCCGAGGCGGCGCTGCGGGCGATGGCCACCAGCTATCCCTACGACAGCCACGACCAGGAGATCTCCCTGCGCAGCCACCCCGGCGAGATCTCCGACCACCTCAAGCAGCAGCTCGACGAGCGCCTGACCACCGCCGGCGTCGACGTGCTGGAGGCGCGCATCAGCCACCTCGCCTACGCCCCGGAGATCGCCCAGGTCATGCTGCAGCGCCAGCAGGCCAACGCGGTGATCGCCGCGCGCACGCGGATCGTCGCCGGCGCGGTCGGCATGGTCGAGATGGCACTGGCCGAGCTGCAGAAGAACGGTGTGGTGCAACTGGACGAAGAGCGCAAGGCGGCGATGGTCAGCAACCTGCTGGTGGTGCTGTGCGGCGACCGCAGCACCCAGCCGATCGTCAACACCGGTTCACTCTACTGATGGTCCGACACCCTGCCCTCGTAGGAGCGGCTTCAGCCGCGATCACGTCCCCCTGCAGGAGCAACGTAAGTCGCGACCGCGCGATCTCCGGACGTAGCGCGGTCGCGACTCACGTCGCTCCTACAAAGGTCGTGGCGCCTCGTCCCATCGCAGCTGAAGCCGCTCCTACAAGAGCGTCCGCGGCGCGATGAGCGAAAAAAAAGCTTACCCGCTGCGCATCAACGCCGAGGTCATTGCAGCGGCGCAGCGCTGGGCCGACGACGAGTTGCGCAGCCTCAACGCGCAGATCGAGTACGTGCTGCGCGATGCACTGCGCAAGGCCGGGCGGTTGCCGCAGGCCGGTGACACATCCTCAAAGCCGGCATCCTCAGGGAAACAGGAGGGAAAGCAGTGAGCACACGTTGGAGCTACCAGGTGGTGGAGGTGCCGCTGAATATCTTTGGCGGCAAGCAGAAGGACAACTCCAGGACACGCTCGACAAGCTGGGTGCCCAGGGGTGGGAGCTGGTCACCGCCCACCAGGCGATGAACGAGGGCACCCGCCTGTATTTGAAGAAGGAGCGCTGAACAGGCGCTGCCGTCCGGCACCCGCAACACGCACCAGACGGACAGGGATGAGAGCGGCCCCTGGTGGGCCGAAGACGCGAACCGACAACCGCAACAGGAGAGACATCATGCTGCACATCGTGAGACTGCTTGAAAAACGCTTCCCCGCCCATGCCGCCTTCGTGCTGCCGGCGCTGCTGGCCTTGGCCGCACTGGGGCTGGTGGCCGGCATGGCGCTGCTGTGGATGCAAGGCGCGCGGTGATGGGATCCGCGCCGGGTGCGGCCCGCGTCGATCCGCGATTGCAGCTGCTGCCGCCGGATGGGCGCGCTCGACTGTGGCTGCTGGCGCTCACGCTGGTCCTGCCGGTGGCGATCAGCGGGCTCGCGCTCGGCGCCGCCCTCGCCCGCGGCTCCTTCAGTCCGTGGCTGCTCGACAACGTGCCGCTCAGCGTATCGGCGGTCATCGGATTGGTGCTGGTGGTCAGCCTGCCGCTGTGGCTGGTGCTGGACCGGGCGATGCAGCGCCATCGCTTGCTGATCCAGGACGGTGCGCTGGAGCTCCACACCAGCTTCTACCGCGAGCGCGTCGGCCTGGACGAACTGCAGCTGGACGCCGCCCGGGTGGTCGACGTGCACGAGCACACCGGCTACAAGCCGCGGCTCAAGACCAATGGCTTCGCCCTGCCGGGCTTCCAGAGCGGCTGGTTCCGCCTGCGCAACAGGCACAAGGCGCTGGTGGCCGGCGTCGGCCAGCGGCGTGCGTTGTGGCTGCCGACCACCCGCGGCCACGGCCTGTGGTTGCAGGTGCGCCAGCCGCAAGCCCTGCTCGATGCGCTGAAGGACATGGCGCAGCCGCGCCGCGCTCGCTAACCTGCGGTGATGCCGATCGCCGACGCCACCCTGGTCAACACCCCCGACATCGAGATCTGGCCCGGCGGCCTGCTGCACGCGCGCAGCAACCGCGACGCGCGGGCGCTGTCGCGCGCCCGCCACGTGCTGCGGCGCAAGCGCGACGGCCAATACCTCGCCGCCGAACTGCCGGAGGGCCTGCTGCCGCTGGTGCCGCGACTGATGCACGAGCCGGGGATCGACGTCGCGCTCGACGTGCTCGATACCCTCCACGCGCATCCCCGGCGGCGTCCTCACCGATACAGCGAGCTGCCGCTGGACCGCCTGCATGAGCGCCTGCACTCGCTGGGTCTGGACGATGGTTACGGCGCCGGCACCGGCCTGCCGCTGGTGGCCGAACCGGAGCGGCTCGCATTGGCCGGTGTCGACCGCTACCGCCGGCCGCTGTGGCTGCATGGCCAGGCCGCGCGCGCATGGGAGCACATGCGGCAGGCGGCGTTGCGCGACGACGTGGTGCTGGAGGCGATTTCCGGCTATCGCAGCCACGCCTAACAGCTCGGCATCTTCGAGCGGAAGCTGGCACGCGGCCTGGACGTCGCCAGCGTCCTGCGGGTCAATGCCGCTCCGGGCTACAGCGAGCATCACAGCGGTCGCGCGCTCGACATCGGCGCCCCCGGAGAGCCTCCGGCCGAGGAATCCTTCGAGAACACCGGCGCGTTCGCCTGGCTGCGCGACAACGCGCCTACGGACGCCTACGTGCAGCTGATCGCCGAAGAGGGAACCACGGAATTCTACGAGAGGTACGGCTTCCGGGTACGCACGCCGGATACGTCCGGCATGTCGTTCATGACCCTTTAGGGCGCTCAGTCCCGGTAGACCACGAGCTCCTCCAGGGGCCTCCGGTCCCGGCGCCTGGGGGGGTCTCCCTGGGATTAACCCAGGGTAAGCAGCGCGTGCGGGACGAGCTTTGGGTCCCGCCCCAGCGCCTCCACGACCTTCTCCGGGCAGA
>JAHWKC010000170.1 GCA_019348095.1 Pseudomonadota bacterium
GACTGACAAGGGATGATGATCCGACACGCACGCCCGAGATCCGGCGCTGCCGGCGCGCGCCGCGCCAACGCAGGCGAAACCAGGCCGCGCCGGAAGCATCGTGTCGAACCCCATCGCACCGAGCAGGTGAACCCATGCGACTGCCCTTGCTGCAATTGAACCGCGCCACTTCGGACCGCGCGCAATCGCCGGTCCCCACGCTCGCCGCCGCGTCCCTGAGCACGGCGGCATTGCTGCTGGCGTTAGCCGGCGCACCGCTGCACGCGCGCCCGCACGCCGCCGCTTCGGTGCCGGTGCCAATGCACGGCGTCATCGGCGTCGAGCAGCAGCACCTCACGCCACGGTTCTGGATCGACCGCCTGGAACAATCCAGTTCCGAGCGGGCCGACCGCGTGCTGCTCGACCGCGCCGGGATCGCCGCGCAGAACGACCGTCTGCAACGGCTCGATGGGTCGATGTACGACCTGCGCGCGATTCCCGCCGAGCTCGACCAGGCGCGAGTGCGCGGCTGGATCCAGGCGCTGTCGAAGCGGCCGACTGCGGAACGCTGGGACGTCGACGGCGTCCCGGTGCCGGCGGCGACGCTGGATGCGATGGTCGACAACCTCGCGCTGGACGCAATCCCGCAAACTCGGCCGACCGGATACGGCCTGGTCGTGCGCCGCGCCGCGCTGCGCAGCTTCCCGACCGCGCAACGCATGTTCAGCCGCCGCGGCGAGACCGACATCGACCGACTGCAGGAAAGTGCGCTATTTCCGGGCACGCCGGTTCTGGTCGCGCACGAGAGCGCCGATGGTAACTGGCTGTTCGTGCTCAGCCCACGCTACGCGGCGTGGATCGAGAGGGCCCACGTGGCCACGGGCAGCCGCGAGGAGGTGTTCGGGTATGTCGACCAGGTGCCCTACCGCATCATCACCGGCGCCACTGAGCGCACCGTGTTCACCCGCGAGGAGCCGCGCGTATCGCAACTGCAGCTCGAGATGGGCGTGCGCGTGCCGCTGGCGGAGGTCGCGCCGGACCGGCCGGTCAATGGCCAGCATCCCTATAGCTCGCATGTCCTGCAACTGCCGGTGCGCGAGCCCGACGGCTCGCTGGCGTTCTCCCCCGCGCTGCTGCCCCGGCGCGCCGACAGCGCCGCCGACTATCTGCCGCTGACCCCGGCCAACCTGATCGGGCAGGGCTTCAAGTTTCTCGGCGAGCGCTACGGCTGGGGCCACGCGTACGGGGCGCGCGACTGCAGCGGCTTCGTCTCGGAGGTCTACCGCAGCATGGGCGTGCAGCTGCCGCGCAACACCAGCGATCAGGCGGTGAGCCCGGCGTTCGACCACACGAGGTTTGGCGATGCGCCCGGCGGCGCAGCGCGCGAGGCAGCGGTGGCCGAGCTGCAGGTCGGCGATCTGGTCTACATCCCCGGCCACGTGATGATGGTGATCGGCCATGTCGACGGCGCGCCCTACGTGATCCACGACACCAACGGCGGCAACTATCTCGGCGCCGATGGCAGCCTGGTCGGAATGGCGCTCAACGGCGTGGCCGTGACCCCGCTGTTGCCGATGATGTTCAACGAGCGCGAGCGCTATGTGGACCGCGTGACCAGCGTGGTGCGGGTACATGGCGGAGGGCGGGAATGAGGAGCGGGAGCGAGCCCGCCGAGGCAGGGACCGGAGGACGGGGCACGCGGAACGGATGGATCACGACGCCTGATCGGCGCGGACCCATAGGGCTTCGCCACTTCGCTCTCACTGCGCGCCCAAGCGTTTCCCGGTTGTTGTTCCCCACTCCCTGCTCCCCTCTGTCCGCTCGCAGCGCCCTCTCCTTCCCCGCTGATCACCACCATCCATGAAAATCACCAACATCCAGTTCGGCATGCTGCGGGTTCCTCTGAAGACTCCGTTCAAGACCGCGCTGCGCACCGTCGACAAAATCGAGGACATCGTGGTGATGGTGCATACCGACAGCGGCCATATCGGCTACGGCGAGGCGCCCGCCACCGCAGTGATCACCGGCGACACCCACGGCTCGATAGTGGAAGCGATCCGCCACTACCTCACGCCGCGCCTGCTTGGCGAGGACATCGCCGACCTCAACCGCATTACCGGCCTGATCCAGGCGTCGATGGAAAAGAACTCCAGCGCCAAGGCCGCGGTCGAGATCGCGATCTACGACCTGTTCGCCCAGCTCTATGGCGCGCCGGTATACAAGCTGCTCGGTGGCGGCGACCCGGTCATCACCACCGACATCACCATCAGCGTCGACTACATCGACAAGATGGTGGCCGACTCGATCAGCGCGGTGGACCGAGGATTCGAGTCGCTGAAGATCAAGGTCGGCAAGGACATCGGCGTCGACATCGAACGCATCAAGGCGATCTACGCCGCAGTGGAGAACCGCGCCCTGCTGCGGCTGGATGCCAACCAGGGCTGGACCGCCAAGCAGGCGGTGTACGCGATACAGACGCTGGAGGACGCCGGGGTACGGTTGGAGCTGGTCGAGCAGCCAGTCAAGGCACAGGATCTGGAAGGCATGCGCTACGTCACCGAGCGCGTGCATACCCCGATCATGGCCGACGAGAGCGTGTTCGGCCCGATGCAGGTGATCGAGCTGATCCGCATGCGCGCGGCCGACATCATCAACATCAAACTGATGAAGACCGGCGGCATCTCCAACGCGATCCGGATCGCCGACATCGCGGCGATGCATGGGGTCGAGTGCATGATCGGCTGCATGCTCGAGACCAGCATCAGCGTGGCCGCGGCGGTGCACGTGGCCGTGGCCAAGAGCGCCGCTATCACCAAGATCGATCTGGACGGGCCTTCGCTGTGCCAGTTCAATCCGGTGGTCGGGGGCGTTATCTTCAACGAATCGGAAATCACCGTGACCGATGCGCCGGGGCTGGGCATCCGCGAGATCCACGGCATGGAAACCATCGCATGACCCATGTCGCATGTTCCATGTCGCATCGCGCCAATTGCATGACCTCGTGTCGCCATTGATCAAGGCCCCGCTGGTGAAGGCACCGTCGCCCCGAACACCGCCGCTCAAGACCCCCTTGGTGAAGACACCACTGGTCACGATCCGCGCCGAGCGCGACCAGATGTCCGCCATCGAGCGCCGCATTGCCGACTTCGTGCTGGAAAACGCTCAGCTGCTGCGCGACTACTCCTCGCAGCAGCTGGCCAACGCGTTGGGCATCAGCCAGTCGAGCGTGGTCAAGTTCTGCCAGAAGCTCGGCTTCAAGGGTTACCCGGACCTGAAGTACTCCATCGGCGAGGCGATTGCCCGTGCCGACAATGGCGAGAACCTGGAGTTCGCCACCACCAGCGACGCCGATCCGCACACGGCGATGGCCGGCGATCTATGGCGCAGCAAGACAGAGGCCGAGGAAGAAACCCGCTCGATCAACCCGGCCGAGGCGGTCACCGGGGTCGCAACGGCCCTTGGCAAGGCCGGCACAGTGTTCATCATCGGTCTGGGCGAGGACGACATCCACGCGCGCGCGTTCGCGCTGAAACTGTCACTGCTCGGCATTCGCACCGTGCACAATATCGACACCGCGCACATGGCCGCGAGCGTGTCGGCCGCCGGTCCCGACGATGTGCTTCTGGTGTTCTCAGAACACGGCAAGCAGCCCGCGCTGTGCCACATCAGCCGCTATTTCCGCGAACGCCGCGGCACCGTGGTCACCGTGACCCGCCACACCTCCAATCCGCTGCGGGCCCACGCCGATGCCTCGCTGCTGGTCTCGGCGCACGACGAGCGCCCGCACATCGAGCCACTGCTCTACCACTGCGCGTTGCAACACCTGCTCGACCGGCTGTTCGTGCTGCTGTGCGAAGACCGCGGCGGCCGCCACGAACAGTTGCGCGCCAATCTGGCGCGCATCCAGCCGATGCTGGAGCCCTGATGTCGCTTGCCCCATGTCGCCTCGCTATTTCGTGCGCCATCCCATCTGTGCTCCCCATTTTGGAAAAGGAGGGTTGCGAGGATTTTGCTGTTGATGCTGTCGCTGGCCTGCAGAACAAGAGCAAATCCTCCCTGCCGCCGTTTCCAAAAGGGATTCCACGACCCGCTTCGAGGACGCGCCGCATGCCGACTCCACCCACTGGCCGCCTTTCACTGCTGCTCGCACTGGCCCTGTCCGTGCTGGCCGGCTGCACCCACCCGCGCGGCGAGCCTGCCGCGTCGCCGCGCTGGGCCGACGCCGGGCAACTGGTGCTGGTCACCGTGCCCGGCTGGGACAGCACCCACGGCGTGCTGCGCCGCTACGAGCGCGGCGCGGGTAGCTGGCGTGAGATCGGCTCGTCCACGCCGGTCACCATTGGCCGCTCTGGCGCCGCCTGGGGCCTGGGCCTGCACGACGCCCAGGCCGATGGCCCAATCAAGCGCGAAGGCGACGGCCGCGCGCCGGCCGGGATGTTCGCGATCGGCCCGGCCTTCGGCTACGCCGCCACCGCCGATACCGCGCTTCGCTACGCGCCGATGCAGGCATCGCACTACTGCATCGATGTCAGCGACTCGCCGCTGTACAACCGCATCGTCGATGCGCGCGAGGTCGGCGACAGGGCGGTGGAAGGCTCGACCGAACCCATGCGTCGCGACCTGCACGCCGGCGACGACCAGCGCTACCAGCTCGGTTTCGTGATCGGGCACAACGCCGCTGCACAGGCTGGCGCCGGCAGCTGCATCTTCGCGCACCTGTGGAAATCCCCCGACGCCGCGACCGCCGGCTGCACCGCGATGGACCCCGCGGCGATGGACGCATTGCTGGCGTGGCTGCAGCCGGCGCGGCGGCCGGTGTTCGTGCTGCTGCCGGAGCGGGAATACGAGCGGCTCAAGGACCCGTGGCAGCTGCCCCGGTGAACACGCTGGTCGCTGCCCGGCGATGTGAGCGAACGAGCGCGCTCGTGTTCCGTCGAGTCGCCTCGGATGCAGCAGCCGAGCAAGCTCGGCTCTACGCGTTGCCTGCGCGCTGCTGGCGCCGCCCGACCCAACCTCACCACGAGACCTGCGCATGTCGATGACCTCCCGTGTCCTGCTCGCCCTGGTCCTGGGCGCCCTGGTCGGCCTCGCCCTGGCATGGGGCGATGCCGCGCTGGCGGTGCGCGTGGCCGATGCGGTGCAGCCGATCGGCCGGCTGTGGTTGAACGCGCTGCAGATGACCGTGGTACCGCTGGTGCTGGCCCTGGTGGTGATCGGGGTGACCACGACCAGCAACGCGGCCACCTCGGGTCGCACTGCACGGCGCGCCATCGTGGTGTTCCTGGTACTGCTCAGCGCCGCGGCACTGTTTACCGCGATAGCGGCGCCAGCGCTGCTGTCGCTGGTGCCGCTCGATCCCGCGCTCACGCAGGCGCTCAGTGCGTCGGTGGCCAGTGGAGCACCGGTGGCCGCGACCGGCTGGGCCGATGCACTGACCGCGATCATCCCCAGCAACGCCATCGCGGCCGCGGCGCAAAGCGCGATGCTGCCGCTGGTGGTGTTTTCGCTGTTCTTCGGCTTCGCCCTCACCCGCATCGCCGCCGACCGCCGCCAGCAGGTCGTCGGCATCCTGCAGGCCATTGC
>JAHWKC010000171.1 GCA_019348095.1 Pseudomonadota bacterium
CCACCGCCGATCGGACTGGCCGTGCGTGCTGATCTCCTCGCCGAGGACCGCGTCGCCGGGACGCAGGCGCGTCAGCTCGTCGTGCACCGCCTCTTCCACCCGGCGGTCGTGGTGGGATCGGACTGCCATCGTCCTTGAGCTCGTGCGCGACCGGTTCGCCCGGCCGGTAGGCGTCGCTCGTGATGCGGTCGGCAAGGTCGGCCAGGCGATGGGCGACCTCCAGGTCGTCCACGATCGTCCTCCGGGTCGTCACGGTCGCTCGTGCTCGGCAGTGATCTCACCGTCGGCCGTCATCATGGCGTGGCGTGGTAGCAGCCGGAAGGTGACGAAGGCCGGGGCCTGCATGAGCTGCGCGTGGGTGTCCGGAAAGCGTTGCGCCATCTCCTCGACCGGCAGGGGTTCGACCAGGCGTTCGATCACGAACCCGGCCCGCTGGAACTCGTCGCACACCGCCGTCAGCGGGCGTCGCCACGCACGCACCGCGGCAGCTCGGCGGCGACTTCCAGCCTGAACTCCAGCCCGCGCTGGCGCGCCAGCGGCGCCATCAGCGCGGCGGCTTCGTCGATCAATGCCCGCAGATCGAATGGCTCGTCGGTGAGTTCGAGCTTGCCCGATTCGATGCGCGCGAGGTCCAGCGCGTCGTCGACCAGCCGCAGCAGGTGGTCGCCGGCCTGGCGGATCGACTGCGCATAGCCGCGCTGCTCGGGATCGAGCTCGGTGGTGAGCAGCAGCTCGGTCATGCCGAGCACCCCGGTCATCGGCGTGCGCACTTCGTGACCGAGGGTGGCGAGGAAGCGTGTCTTGGCCAGTGAGGCCTGCTCGGCGACATGACGTTCGTGCTCGGCGCGCTGCTGCGCCTGTCGGCGCCTGAGCCGGTCGCGCCAGGCATCGATGCTCCACCAGCCCAGCAGCACCAGCAGGCCCACCGCGCCGGCCAGGGCCCACGGCGTGCGCCACCACGGCGGCTGCACGCGGAAACTCAGCACCTGCTCGACCGCGGCATTGCCGACCGCATCCACGGCGCGTGCGTGCAGGGTGTGGGTGCCTGGCGGCAGGCCGGCGAACACCCGCTCACCGCTGTGGCCCTGCGCGACCCAGTCCTCGTCGTAGCCTTCCAGCCGGG
Source organism: Pseudomonadota bacterium (assembly GCA_019348095.1). GTDB lineage: Bacteria > Pseudomonadota > Gammaproteobacteria > Xanthomonadales > Xanthomonadaceae > Novilysobacter_A. The sequence continues at coordinate 1,124 of JAHWKC010000171.1, forward strand.
TGAAGTAGCGGTTGGATGCCGGCGCATCGAACGCCAGCAGCCGCAGCTGCACGCGCAGTTCGCGATCGTCCGGTGCGAGCGACCAGCCGGTGTCGGGATCGGCCGCCAGCGTCACCCAGCGCCCACCGCGGCGCACCTCCAGACGGTCCCAATGCAGTGCTGGCGTTACCGGCGGCGGGTCCGCGGCCAGCGTATCGACCAGCACCACGCCGCCGTCGGCGACCGCGGCGGCCAGCAGGCCCGTATCGGTCAGCGCCATTGCGCGCTCGTGGAACTCCTGGCTGCTCAGGCCGTCCTGAACGCCGAAGCGGCGCGCGTGGCGTTGCCGGGGATCCCAGCGATACAGACCACGCGTAGTCGACAGCCACACTCGATGGTCGCGGTCGATCCGCAGCGCCGCCGCCTCCAGCGCCGGGATGCCCTGCTCCACGCCGACCCGCTCGACCAGTTGCCAGCGCTCGCCGCTGCGGCGGTAGTGCTCGAGCCCGCCGAGTCGTTGCAGCCACAGCGCATCGGTGCCATCGAACGCGAATGCGAACACGCGCTCGCCAGCCACGACCCCGCGGGCCGGCACCAGCCGGTCGCCCGCCTCGTCCCAACGGGACAACCCGCGCTCGTCGGCGACCCAGAGCCGGCCCTGACCGTCGAAATCGATCCATTCGATGTCGCCGATTCCAAGCCCCTGCTGCGGACCCGGCAGGATCGTGCGCAATACCCGACCGCTGTCTGGATCGCGCTGCTGCAGGCCCACGCCGGGACAAGCCAGCCAGACGCTGCCGTCGGGGGCGAGCTGCAGCAGCGCGATCGCAGCGTTCATCGGTGCATCGCTGCCAGCGTCGGTGCGCCACTCGCGGACGCCGTCGGCGGTGTCCGCCTCGACATCGACCCGGATCAATGCGCCATGTTCGCCCAGCCACAGTCGGCCGGCGCGGTCCTGCACGCCCGCCGTCAGCCGTCGTCCGTGCAATCGCTCGAGCAGCGGTTCGGCGAGCGGCCGCACGATGCCGTCGCGGCCGAGTCGCTCCACTTCGCCGCGGCCACCGACCAGCCACACCCCACCCTCGCGGGCCGGCATCACCGCGCGATACAGCTCGCCGGCCAGCCCGCCGTGCTCGCGCGAGTACTGCGCCAGGCGGCGCCAGCCTGGCCGCAGGAACCCCAGACCGGCGCCCGGCACCGGCACCCACAGAGCGCCGTCGTCCTGCCGCAGCATCTGGAAGATCGCGCGCACCGGCCCGTTGGCGCCGATCGGCACCGGGTACGGCACGCCCTCGGGTGCGACCCGCCACAGCTGGCGGTGGCTGGCGACCCAGTGCTGGCCATCCTCGTCGGCGGCGACATCGAAGATCGCGTTGGGAAACGCGAACATCGCCGACCACGGCGGCACGTGCCAGCGGCCGTCGGGCTCCAGCCGGAATGCCCCGCTGCCGGCGCCGACCCAGAGCGCCTGCCCGTCCGGCACCACCGAGAAGATCGTCGGGGCCGGCTCGCTGCCGGGCAGCGCCAGACGCTCGAAGTCGCGGCCGGTCCAGCGCGCCAGGCCCGCGGTGGTGCCAACCCACAACCGCCCGGCGTCGTCAAAGCGCAGCGACAGCACTGTTTCGGACGGCAGGCTGCGCCGGTTGCCGGACTCGGGCATGTAGCGGCTGATCGACGGTGCCCCGTCGCCGGCCAGCACGAGCCGATGCAGACCGCCGCCGAACGTGCCGAACCAGAGCACGCCCTCGCGACTGGTCAGCGCCCACACGTCGTCGCTGCCGATGCCCGGCAGGGAGGCCTGGCGGAAATGGCGGAACCCCTTGCGGTCGGCATCGAGCAGGCTGAGCCCGAAACCTTCCACCGCCGCCCACACCCGGTCCTGCGCGTCGACGTGGACCGCGGTGATGTAGTTGCCGGGCAGCGCACGCGGGTCGCCGGGCACGTGCCGCCACACCCGCACATCGATGCCGTCGTAGCGCGCCAGGCCGTCGCTGGTGGCCAGCCAGACATAGCCCGACCGGTCGCGGGTGATGCCGGTGATGTTGCTCGACGGCAGGCCGTGCTCGACGCCCAGGATGCGCAGGCGCGGTATTTCACCGAATGCCGGGCCTGGGGCGGCGGCCGCGGTGGTGGCCGCCAGTGCCGGAGCCGACAGTGAACAGCCCAGCCACAGGGCAACCGCCCGCAGCACGCGCCAGCCATACACCCCCGCGTGGTCGCGGCCGGGTCCGGTTCTGCTCGAATGACGCATGCCAGCTCCCCTTCCCTGCACCGGCGCAGCCTCGCGGTGGCCGGCATCTTCCCTGTCCAGGCGCTAGGCTCGGCCATTCCGGCAGCGCCCGCAACTCGCCCGGCGACGCTGCGTTGCGCGGCCGCAGCGACAGAGTCACCCGTGCCGGCCTAGTATGGGTCGCTGAGCAGAACGATTCGGGCCCCGGGGCATCCCGATTCGTGCATTTTTTCAGGCGGCAGGCTCCCACCGCTGGAGAAGGCATGTTCCACCTGCGCCGCAGTGCCGCGATGCTCATGCTGGCCGTCGCATGTGCCGGCTCACAGGCGTCCGAGCCGCAGGCCTACGCGCTCGACCCGGTGCACACGCGCGTGCTGTTCGCGGTCGAACATGCCGGCTTCTCCCAGGCCCTGGGCACGGTGTCGGGCAGCACCGGCAGCCTGCTGTTCGATCCCGACGACTGGTGCAGCGCGCGGCTCGAGGTGAGCGTGCCGCTGACGCGGCTGGAGCTGGGCGACGCCCGCTGGAACGCGGCCACGCTCGCGGCCAACCTGCTGGACGGCGAGCGCCATCCCCACGCGTATTTCGTGTCTTCCACCGTCGAACCGCTCGATCGGCAGCATGCGCGGGTCTGCGGCGAGCTGACCCTGCGCGGCGTCACCCGGCCGCTGTGCCTGGAGGTGACGCTCAACGCGCTCAAGCGCCACCCGCTGCCGCCGTTCCGCCGCACCGCCGGATTCTCCGCGACCGCCACGCTGAGCCGTAGCGACTTCGGCATCGACGCGTGGAAATCGGTGATCGGTGACCGCGTCGAGCTGCGCATCGAAGCCGAAGCGGTGCGCGACGACGAGGCGGCGGCTGCATTCGCGCCGCCAACCATTGATCCCGAAGCGGAACCGTCTGTTCACGACGCGCACCAGGAAGGCGTTGGTGAAGGCCCCGTCACCGGCGACAGCATCGTCGAGGATCTCAGCCCCGCGGAGGCCAGCCCGGATGAGGCCCTGGCCGAGGATGCTCCGCCACCGCCGGACCCGGCGCCATGAGCTGGAAGAACTCCGCCGAGCGCTGGGGACCGATCAGCCAGTTGCTGCACTGGGCGATCGTGCTGCTGCTGGTCGCGATCGCCACCATCGGGCTGGTCATGGGCGACATGCCCAATACCCCGCGCAAGATCGAAGTCTATGCGCTGCACAAGTCCCTCGGCCTCACCCTGCTGGCGCTGACCGTGCTCCGCCTGGGCTGGCGCCTTTACGCGGGCGCGCCGCCGCCGGTGCCCGGGACAGCGCGCTGGCAGCGGCATGCCGCCCGCCTCAGCCATGCCGCGCTGTACCTCATGCTGTTGGCGATGCCGCTCACCGGCTGGCTGTTCAACTCCGCCGCCGGCTATCGGCTGCAGTGGTTCGGCCTGTTCAATCTGCCGGCGCTGGCCGGCCGCGACGAAGCCCTGCGCGCCACCGCACTCGCGCTGCACAACAACGGCTTCTGGCTGCTGCTGGCGCTGGTGCTGGCGCACACCGCGGCCGCGTTCCATCACCACGTTTTCCTGCAGGACGCGACCCTGTCGCGCATGCTGCCGCGTCGCCGCACGCGCGGCGGCGGCGCGGCCTGACCACCTTTGTTGCGGAGTCTGACGATGTCGAAGAAGTATCTTGCCTGCTTCGCACTGATGGGCGCGTTTCTCCTGCCCCCCTGCGCGGTCGCCACCGAGTACGTGCAGGCGCCCGGCTCGACGCTGGCCTTCGCCACCGAGTACCAGGGCGAGGTGTTCGTCGGGCGCTTTGCGCAGTTCGACACGCGCCTGAGCTTCGATCCGCGGCAATTGGCGGCCGCCAGGCTCGAGGTCGCGATCACCCTGGCCGGCGCCGCTACCGACAACCTGGAGCGCGACGAGACCTTGCAGGGTCGCGACTTCTTCGATGTCGCAAGGTCTCCTGTGGCGCATTTCAGCGCGGACCGGTTCCGCAGCCTGGGCGACGGCCGCTACGTCGCCGATGGCACCCTCACCCTGCGGGGTGTCAGCCGACCGGTCGCGCTGGCCTTCACCTGGACACCCGGCGAGCGACCGGTGCTGGCCGGCCGGGCGACGGTGCGCCGTCTGGATTTCGGTGTCGGCGGCGGCGACTGGGCCGACACCGACCTGCTGCCGAACGCGGTGGCGGTAAGCACGCGGGTGGTGTTTGTGCCGGCCGGCGACTGAGCCCTGTCC
>JAHWKC010000172.1 GCA_019348095.1 Pseudomonadota bacterium
CGAGCCCAAGCCGTTTGCGGTCGGCTTTCGCGTCGAGCACCCGCAGGCGCTGATCAACGAGATCCAGTACGGTCCCTGGGCGGAGCATCCGCGCGTGCCGACCGCAGACTACCGCGTCGCGTGCAACCTCGAGCGCCCCGAACCGCGTGGCGTCTACTCGTTCTGCATGTGCCCGGGCGGCACCGTGGTCGCGGCGGCCAGCGAACCGGGGCGCGTGGTCACCAACGGCATGAGCCAGTATTCGCGCAACGAGCGCAACGCCAATGCGGCGATCGTGTGCGGGATCACGCCGGCCGATTACGCCGCCTACGGTGAAGGTCCCCTGGCGGGCATCGCACTGCAGCGGCACTGGGAATCGCTGGCGTTCGAGCTCGGCGGCGGCCAGTACGAGGCACCGGGGCAACTGGTGGGGGATTTCCTGCGTAACCGCCCGTCGCAAGAATTCGGCGCGGTGCTGCCCTCGTACACGCCGGGCGTGCGGCTGGGCAGCCTCGCCCACTCGCTGCCGGATTACGCTATCGAGGCGATCCGCGAGGCGCTGCCGGCATTCGACCGGCAGCTCAAGGGCTTCGCGATGGACGATGCGGTACTGACCGGGGTGGAGACGCGCACCTCCTCGCCGGTGCGCATTACCCGCGGCGACGATGGCCAGAGTCTCAATACGCGCGGATTGTTTCCCGCCGGCGAGGGCGCGGGCTACGCCGGCGGAATCCTGTCGGCCGGCGTCGATGGCATCAAGGCGGCCGAGGCGGTGGCGTTGAGCATCGTGGCGGGGCGGTAGGTGTCTTGTAGGAGCGGCCTATCGCCGCGGCGCAACGGCCACACCACGCGCCGCGAACGGACCGAAGAGCTCGCGGCCATGGGCCGCTCCTACGAAGGCACTGCGGAGGCTTCATGACCGACAAACCGTTCTCGCCCTCGTGCGAACGCAACCGCGAACCGATCCTGGCGGTGCTGCGCGAGCAGTTCGCCGAGTGCCACCGCGTGCTGGAGATCGGCAGCGGCACCGGCCAGCACGCGGTGTGCTTCGCCGCGGCGATGCCGTGGCTGAGGTGGCAGTGCTCGGATCGGGCGGAGCATCTGCCGGGAATACGAACGTGGCTGGACGAGGCGGCGCTGCCCAATACGCCGGCGCCGGTGGAGCTCGATGTGGCGGTGAAGCCGTGGCTTCAGCCCGCTCTCGACCCGGCACCGCCTTCGAGCGCCGCAGCGGGAGGAGCAAGCCCGACATTCGACGCGGCTTTCAGCGCCAACACGCTGCACATCATGGGCTGGCCCGAGGTCGAGGCGTTCTTCGCCGGCGTGAATGCCGTACTGGGCGAGAGCGCGACACTGGTGGTGTATGGGCCGTTCAACTATGGCGGTGCGTACAGCAGCCCCAGCAACCGCGAATTCGCTGGTTGGTTGCAGGCGCGCGATTCGGCCTCGGGCATTCGTGACTTCGAGGCGGTGGACCGGCTGGCGCACGGCATCGGGCTGCGCCTGGTCGAGGACGTGGCGATGCCGGCCAACAACCGCTGCCTGGTCTGGCGGCGCTGACCGTCACCCCGGTACCTGGGCATTTGTAGGAGCGACGTGAGTCGCGAGCCTTCCGATCTGATCGCAACAAAGCCCGATTCGCCGGCGCGCCGTGAGCCGCGATCCACGCGCAGTGGCCACGATGTACAGGTCGCGACTCACGTCGCTCCTACACGGGTCGGGGCGGATCTTCGTGCAAGGGGTACCGGTAGGATGGTGCCATTCCTGTTCGCGTGGAGTTGCCGATGTCGTTGTTGCGCTTGTCATCCGTGGTGCTGCCGGTGCTGCTTGCCGGATTGTGGCCGTGCTCGGCCGTGCTGGCGCAGGCGCCGGCAGCGGCCGCCGCGCCGGCCGACGTGGCTTATCCGGGCACGCTGTCGCTGACGGTCGATGCGACCGATCTGGCGCGGCGGGTGTTCCATGTCCGCCAGCAGATCCCGGTGCAGACCGGCCCGCTGACCTTGCTGTTTCCCAAGTGGATCCCCGGCAAGCACCGTCCGGACGGGCCGATTCACAAGCTCGCCGGGCTCAGGATCAGCGGCAATGGCGAGCGCATCGCGTGGGCCCGTGACCCGGGCGATGTCTATGCATTCACCCTCGACGTGCCGGCGGGGGTGGACTCGCTGGATATCGAATTCGACATGCTCACCTCGACCGCCGGCAACCAGGGCCGCGTAGTGATGACGCGCGACATGCTCAACCTGGAGTGGGGCACGGTGGCGCTGTATCCGGCCGGGCATTACGTCAGCCGGATCCAGGTCACGCCGAGCCTGGTGCTGCCGGCCGGCTGGCAGGCCGGCACCGCGCTGGAACTGCAGACGCGCGAGGGTGACACGCTGCGCTACGGCACCGTCAGCTTCGAGACGCTGCAGGACTCGCCGGTGTACGCCGGGCGCTATTTCAGCCAGGTCGATCTCGACCCCGGTGCGGCGGTGCCGGTCAGGCTCGACATCGTCGCCGACGCGCCGAAGTACCTGGAGTACAGCCAGGCGCAGATCGCCAGCCACCGGGCGTTGGTCGAGCAGGCCTACAAGCTGTTCGACTCGAAGCATTTCGACCACTACGACTTCCTGCTGTCGCTGTCGGACCAGATGAGCGGCAACGGCCTGGAGCATCACCGCTCCAGCGAGAACGGTCTGGCGCCGGGATTCTTCACCGACTGGGACGCCAACATTGCCCGCCGCGAACTGCTGCCGCACGAGTTGGTGCACTCGTGGAACGGCAAGTTCCGCCGCCCGGCCGGGCTGGCCACGCCGAGCTTCCACGTGCCGATGCGCGACAGCCTGCTGTGGGTCTACGAAGGCCAGACCCAGTACTGGGGCAAGGTGCTGACGGCGCGCTCGGGGCTGTGGGACAAGCAGACCGCGCTCGATGCGCTGGCGGTGGTGGCCGCGACCTACGACAGCGACCGCCCCGGCCTGGCGTGGCGCAGCGTTCAGGACACCACCCACGATCCGATCATCGCCATGCGCCGGCCGCAGCCGTACCGCAGCTACCAGCTGAGCGAGGAGTACTACAACGCCGGCGCGCTGATCTGGCTGGCGGTGGATGCCAGGCTGCGCGAACTCAGCGGCGGACGACGCTCGCTGGACGATTTCGCCAGCGCGTTCTTCGGCATCCGGGACGGCAGCTGGGAGGTGGTGCCGTACACATTCGAGGACGTGGTCGCGGTGCTCGATGGCATCGCCGAACACGACTGGCGCGGCTTCCTGCGCAGCCGGCTCGACGCGCATGGCGCACCGCTGGACGGACTGGCCGCGAGCGGCTGGCGGCTGGTCTACACCGACACCCCGAGCGCGTACCACAAGGCCGCGCTGGCGGCGCGCAAGACCGCCGACTACACCGCCTCGCTCGGGCTGACGGTCTCCACCGGCGGGGGCCGCGTCACCGCGGTGCGCTGGGATGGCCCGGCGTTCGACGCCGGCATCGCCTCGGGCAGCACGCTGCTGGCGGTCAACGGCTACGCGTTTGAGACCGGGCTGCTGGACGATGCGATCGAGGCCGCGCAGGCCGATGGCAGCGCGATCGAGCTGGTGGTCCAGCACGGCGAGGTGGTGCGCACCGTGTCGATCGACTATCGCGGCGGCTTGCGCTATCCGCACCTGGAGCGTATCGACGGCACGTCTGATCGCTTGAGCCGGATACTGGCGCCGCGCTGAGCTCCGCGCGCCAGGAGTTTTCGAAGGAGCCGCTCCTCCCGCGCGCGGCTCATGCGCGTGCGTCGGCGCCGCCGTGCAGGTCGCGGCGCGACCGGCTGCGGCCGCTGGCAGCGTGGGCCGGCACAGAGGCGGTCGCCACTTCGACGGTGCTCAATTCGCGCTGGCTGAGCCGTCGCAGGGTGGCGGTGTCGGGCACGCCAACGCCCTTGGCGCGGCCGGCGGTGTACAGCGTCACGTGCGCCGGCGGCACCGGCACTTCGCGCCCGAGCAGCTCGCCGATGGTCCGGTAGAACACCGCCAGCGCCGGCATTTCGATCAGTTCGACGATCGATCCTATGCAGCGCCCCGCGCCATGCCCCATCTGCTCGCGCTTCTGCAGGCGGTGCAGTTCGTGGGTGCGGGTGAAGCGCCAATCCAGTGCGCAGAATGCCTCGCGCACGGCCTTGCTGCGCACCCGGCGCTCGCCCAGTCCGGCGTGCAGCGCCTGGCCGATGCGCCGGCCCACCAGGGTCACGTGCAGCTCGCGCTTGGGCGCGAAGTGAAGGCCGTCGATCTCCACCGCGTCGGTTGGCGGCGACCACCGGTCCGGCGACAGCGGCAGCACCAGTGTCTTCTGGCTCGACCAGCCCGGCCATGGCGTTTGGCTTGCGGGGTTCATTTCGCAGTTCCTGCAGCGGCGTGTGGCGCGATCGTCGCTGGTGCGGCGGCAAGACCGCGTCATGACGTTGCACCTGAACGAACGCGCGGCAGGTGCCACACGCATGCCCGTCCCCCGCGCCGCCGCGCTCAGTCGCAGGACCTTGCCGGCAGCGCAGCCATCATCCGGAAATCACGTTCTGGCGACGGCTCATTAACCGCCAATGCGCGAGGCTTGGCCGATCCCGCCGGAGCGCAACCGGCCTTCGCAACGGAGCACTTCGAGATGAACAACCAGGACATGGGCCGTCAGGGCCACACACCGAACAACCACACAGACAAGCACCACACCGATCAGACCCGTTCCCAGCAGATGCACTCCGAGCAGAACCGATCCGGGCAGACACAATCCGGCCAAAACCAGGACCGCGACATGAATCGCGACCCGATCAGCGGCGCGGCCGGTTCGCACCCGGTCGGCGTGGGCATCGGCGGCGTCGGTGGCGCAGCGGCCGGCGGCGCGCTGGCCGGTACCGTGTTCGGTCCGATCGGCACCCTGGTTGGCGCCGGGCTCGGCGCCGTGGCCGGTGCGGCGGCGGGCAAGGGCGTGGCCGAGCGCATCGACCCGACCGGTGAAACCGAGTACTGGCGCAACGAGCACCCGAACCGTCCGCATGCGAAAGCCGGCGACGATTTCGACCGCGACTTCGCCGCCGCCTACGGCTTCGGCCTGCAGGCGCGCGAGCAGCACGGCCCCAGCGCTTTCGACCGGTCCGAGAACGACCTGCGTGCGGAGTGGGAGCAGGCCCGCGGTGAGTCACGCCTGAGCTGGGACGAGGCCAAGTCCGCGGCGCGCGATTCCTACCAGCGCGCCGATCGCACCTACGACACCTACGAGGCCAGCGATAAACATTTCCAGTCGCAGTTCGAGGCGGCCGGCGATGGCGGCGATCGCGACTTCGACAAGCATCGCCCGGCGTACCGCTTCGGCGTGCATGCACGCACGCGCTATGGCGACCGCCCATGGGACGAGTCGCTGCAGGACGAGCTCAGGCAGGACTGGGAACGCGGCGGCGAGGAGGCGCGGATGGACTGGGAGCAGGCACTCCCGAGCATCCAGGAAGCCTATGGCTCGCCCTACATCCACACCCGCGAAACCGACGACCGCGGCAATCCCGGGGCGGGCCTGTTCCGCGTGCGCTGATCG
>JAHWKC010000173.1 GCA_019348095.1 Pseudomonadota bacterium
CGACCTCGGCTTCGGCGCCGTTGAAGCGCGCATCGTCCTGCGTCCACGACCGCACCGGCAGCCCATCCTCGACGAGACCGGTGTCGGCCAGGTAGACGAAGTCGTCGAAGCGCACGTGGTAGAGCTGTGCGCCGATGCGCAGCGGGCCGGTGTGCCAGTGCAGGCCGAACTCGGCGCGGTTGGCGGTCTCCACGCCGAGCCGCGGGTCGCCCAGCTCGATGCTGCCGGTGGCGACGTGCAGGCCGTTGGAATACAGCTCCTCGGCGGTCGGCGAGCGCTGCGCGCGGTCCAGTCCGATCGAGACGTGGAACGGCTCGCTGAAGTTCCAGCGCAACGCGGCCGAGGCGCTGAGGGTCTCGAACGCGCGGTCCGGCCCGATCGCGGTGGCATCGTCGACATCGACCCGGTTGCGGTCGTGGCGCGCGCCCAGCTCGACCATCGCGCCGCCGCCGTTCGCGCCGTCGAACAGCCGGCGCTCGCCGATCCAGAACACGCCGGCGTCGCGTGACTCGGAGCCGGGTACGAACGCCTCCGCGCCGATCGCCAGGAAATCGCGTTGCGAGAACTGCGCACCGAGCGCGCCGTCCCAGCCCGCCAGCGGCTGGTGCACCAGCTCCATCCGCGCCTCGATGCTGTCGTTGTCGAACACGGTGCCGACCTCGTCGCCCTCGAATTCGGTGTGGGTATAGACGGTGTTGGCGAGCTTCACCCGCAGCGATTGGAGTGCCCCCCCGAGCGTACCGAGGTCGTTCAGGCCGCCGCGGATCTCGCTGCGGCGCTGGTCCATGACGATGCGGACCGCGCCTTCCTCGCCATGGCTTTCTTCCTCTTCTTCCTCGTGCTCCTCCTCGTCTTCATCGCCGTGCTCTTCGTGTTCGGCATGACCTGGCACGCCGTAGCGCGTGTTGAACAAGCTGGCGCCGACGCCGATGAAGCCGCGGTCGCCGACCCAGGACAGGCCGAGCGCGCCGCTGTCGGTGCGCAACGCGCTGTTCGGAAGCACGCCCTGCTCGTCGGGGTCCGGCGTCTCGCCTTCGGACGCCAGCAGCGCCGCGCTCTCGGCAAAACCGGGAATCTCGTAGTCGCCAGTCTCGCGATGCAGTGCGTCGAAATGGAACACGAGATTGCCCGACGCCGAAGTGCCATCGAGCCGGACCATGCCGGTGCGCTCGTCGTTGACAGTGCCCGCGCGCAGCTCGGCGCGGCCTTCCAGCGGTTGCAGGGTGGTGAGTTCGGGGATGCGGCCGTCGACCACGTTGACCGCGCCGCCGATCGCGCCGCTGCCATACAGCAGTGTCGCCGGGCCCTTGAGCACCTCAATCTGGTTGGCCAGGAACGGCTCGACCGTAACCGCGTGATCGACGCTGACGGTCGACACGTCGCCGGAACTGAGCCCATCGCTGAGCACCTGCACGCGCGCGCCATCGAACCCGCGGATGACCGGCCGGCCGACGCCGGGACCGAAGTACGACGACTGCACGCCCGGCAGCTTGTTCACCGTCTCGCCGAGCGAGCTGGCCTTGGCCGCATCGAGCCGTTCGCCGGCCAGCACTTCGACCGGGCGGGCTAGATCCTCGGCGGTGCGCGCCAATGGGCTGGCCCGCACCACCACCGCATCCAGGTCGGTCGCCTCGGTGTGGCGCGGATCCTCCTGAGCCCAGAGCGCCGGGGAGACAGCCAGCAGGGCGAGATACAGCGGGGCGCGCCGGAGTGCGGCGCGTGGAGCGGAGTCGCGTCGGATGAAAGACGAATTCATGAAGAAGGGCTACACTACGGAGACGAATCGAAATGTTATATTGTTTCAAGTCGTTCCGCATCCCCCCTTTGATGAGCGCCGTGCCTCCCGCCATGCCCCCATCCCAGACCGCCCTGCGCCGTGCCGACCGCGTCGGTTTCGCCGCTTCGTTCCTCTGCGCCGTGCACTGCGCCCTGCTGCCGGTGTTGCTCGGCCTGATGCCGGCGCTCGGGTTGAAGATCGGCGGCTGGATCGACTTCGACCAGGCGTTCGTGGTGTTCGCCTCGCTGCTGGGCGCGACCACGCTGGGCCTGGGCTACCGTCGCCATCGCGCGTTCCACGCCTGGGTGCTGCTGGTGCCAGGCCTACTGCTGGTGTGGGTGGCTTCGTTCACGGCGCTGCACGACCACACCACGACCCACGTGGTGATGATGACCGTCGGCGGCCTGGCGCTGGCCGCGGCCCACCTGATCAACCTGCGCCTGACCCACGCCGCGCGCCGCTGACCCGCTGCGAGCCCCGCATATGCTAGGCTTCGCAGCCTCGCGCGCAGCCGCGCGACCTCTTTAGACACTGTTTTTTCAGGAGCACGACCATGGGCAAAGGCGACCGCAAGACCGCCAAGGGCAAGCGTTTCAACTCCAGCTACGGCAACGCCCGCAAGGCCGTGAGCAAGACCGCCGGCACCCCGGCCGCACCGGTGGCGAAGAAGACCACCACCACCCGGACCGCCACCAAGGCGCCGGCCAAGAAAGTGGCCAAGAAAGCCGCCGCCAAGGAATAAGCGCCGCCCGACGGCGTCAGCAAAAAAGCCCCGCCGATGCGGGGCTTTTTCGTTGTGTGATCTATGCGAGCCGGCCACCGCGATCGACGTTTTTCGTAGGAGCGGGCCATGCCCGCGACCGCTTTCGGCCAGAAGCGGTCGTGGTCAGAACCAGCCGAACGATCAGGCCCGACCGATACTAGAGATCAACGCGTTTAGTACATGCAGCTCGCACGGTCGGTATGGACAGGGCGCTACCGTCTTGCCGGGTGCCGCTGTGCTCGCTCAGGCGACACCGGTGCCGACGCAGTTCAAAGGTTCGATGCGGCGTCCTGGAACGACGAGTGCATCGGCCCCGGCGCGTTGCTCGGCCAGCCAAGCGTGCGGACCGTGACACCCAGCAGCGACGACGCTGGGGCCATGCGTGCCTGGGCCGAGATGTGGCACGGGTGCGTGCCGCAGGATCAGGGACGCGTGCACGATGCCATCCCAATCGGCCTGCTGTTATGGGGTGTCCCGGTACCGTGCGTTAGCGCGCGCGAAGATTCCGGAGCGCTGCCAACACATGACCTGAGGAGCACAAACGGATGCAGCCGGACTTCCCGATCACCGATCTTCTGTTCCAGTTCACCCTGCTGATCGGCGCGGTGCTGTTCGTGCAAGTCGCTCTCGAACGGATCTTCATCCCTGGCCTGCTCGGCCTGCTGTTGCTCGGCATGTTGCTCGGGCCCGGGGGCGCCGGCGTGCTCGAACACGAACCGGTCGTCGACCTGTTCGGCACCGTCGGCCTGGTCTACATCATGTTCACGGCAGGCCTGGAGATCGACCTCGACATCGTGCGCGAACATCGCGCCGAAACCTTCGGTTTCGGCGCCGCGGCGTTCGGGTTCTCGTTGGCGCTCGGCACGGCCGCCGGCTTCGTGCTCGGTCTGGAGTGGACAGCGGCGCTGCTCATCGGAACGCTGCTGTCGTCACACACCCTGGTCGCGTATCCGATGCTCAAGCGCTTCGGTCTACTGCAGAAGCACCCCGCGGTCGCCGCGGTCGGGGGGACAGTGCTGACCGACACGCTGGCGCTCGTGCTGTTGACCGTTCTGCTGCAGGCCTCGGGCGGCGACCATGGATCATTCGACCGCTGGTGGATCCCGTTTCTGCTGCTCGCTTTGCTGGCCGGCGCGTCGGCCATGCTGTTGCCGCGCCTGACCCGCGCGCTGTACGCCCGCGAGTGGATCACGCCCACCGAGCGCTCGCTGTTCGCGCTGTTCGTGCTCCTCGGCCTCGCTGCAGCCGCCGATCTGGCCGGTGGCGAAACGATACTTGGCGCGTTCATCGCCGGCCTGTGCCTCAACCGCGTGCTCGCGGCCCATGAGGACACACGGCGTCACGTCGAGTTCGTCGGCCGCATGCTGTTCGTGCCGTTCTTCTTTGTATCCACCGGCATGCAGCTCGAACTGCAGGTGCTGACCGGCGACCTGCGCGTATGGGGAATTGCAGGCCTGATGTGCCTGGCGGTCGTTCTCGGCAAGTCCGGGGCCGCATGGGCCATCGGCGCGCGCTACGACTACCGCCGCGGCGGACGGCTGCTGATGATCGGCCTGACGCTTCCACAGGCCGCGGCCACGCTTGCGATCAGCGTGGCCGGACAGGAGGCCGGGCTACTCGACGCCTCGATCGTCGATGCGGTGATCATCGTGATCCTGCTGACCTGCGCCGCCGGGCCTCTGCTCACGCTGTTCGCCGCACGCCGAATCGAAGAGCACCCCGAGGCCCGCAGCAGTGCGGTCAACGAGCCCCGGGTGTAGCGGGCACTGGCTTGTGAACCGTCGTCGCGTTGCAGCCGCATCCGCAACGTCGCGAAGTTGACGCGGGTGAGGCCTTCGAAACCCGGATTTCCAGGGACGCATCGATCCTGCGCGCGTCTGGCATGGCACGCGATGCGGATGAAGCGACCGTGCTGGTGCTCGGTCCACGCGGCGACCTGCGCGCCTGTGCCTCGGGTTCGCCCACCCCGGCGATTCGGACGACCGGTACGAGCGGCTCTTTGTCGCCTGCACGTCCGCTATGGGTCGATAGCGGTCGCTCTACTCTCGCTGCTGCAGGTGAACCCCATCTGGCGCCACCGCCGCCACTCTGGAACAACCGCCCGCTCCAGTCGCCGCCCTTGCGGTCGGCCTCAGACCTCCTCGACGCACGGAACGCGGCGGGGCGGCATCGATGGGCTCGCAGGTGCCCCGCCTTTTGGCCTTGGCGTCCACATCGGCTTCCCGCGTAGGCTTCGGGCTCACCCACAACGCCATCAGCCGCCATGCCGTCGACCATAGAGTCCACGCCGCGCGCCCTGCAGCGCACCGTTTCCCTTGGGGTGAAGGGCCTGGCGCTGAGCCACCAGGCCACCAGCGAGCTGGCCATCGCGCACCTGCGGCCCACAATCCCGGAGCACGGGATACACCGGCATCAGCACGACGACATGCACCTGGTGCTGGTGCTCGAAGGGGCCTATGTCAGTGATGCGACCGGCATGCCGGATGTGTGCGCGGAGCCTTCGCTCATCTTCAATCCGCCGGGGACCGAGCATCGGGACCGATTCCGTTCGCGCGACGGGCTGTTCCTGACGCTGACGATGCCCACGGAAGTGTTCCAACAGCGCTATGGCGATGTGCGGCTGGGCGACGGGCCGCGCCGGTTGCCGCGGCAGGCGCTGTCCTGCGCGATGCGACTGCTGCCGGAGGTCCGGCAGTGGGGCAGCGAGTCGCCGCTGGCCGTGGAGTCGGTTTTCAGCGAAGTGCTGGCCGACGCGCGGCCGCCGGGCGCCGATCGCAGCGGGCCCACTGATCGACTGCAGCGGGTGCTGGAGCGGCTGGAAGCGATCGGTTTGCCGCTGCCTTCGATCCAGGAACTGGCCGACCTGTCCGACTACCACCCGGTCTACCTCGCCCGGGCGTTCCGCAGGCACTACGGCATCGGCCCGGCCGATTACATCCGCAAGCGCCGCGTCCACCAGGCGGTGTCGCT
>JAHWKC010000174.1 GCA_019348095.1 Pseudomonadota bacterium
ATCACCCCGATCCGGGTGCTCGGCGGCTGAAGCTCATGGCACTGGAACGCGAGCGCAATGCCGAGAACATCCGCCGCAGCGAGGCCCTGCTCGAGCAGACCGGCATCCGCACGCTGCGCCGCCGGCCGGTGTTCACCACGCCGAACTACTTCGTGCCCGAGGGATTCGGGCCGCAGGGTTTCCAACCGGACGATCCGCAGGACGAGTCCACCGCCCGGCGCGAGTCGCCCGAACTGCTGCACTGCTACGTCTGCAAGCAGAAATATACGCGGGTGCATCACTTCTACGACCAGCTGTGCCCGGCCTGCGCGGACTTCAACTACGCCAAGCGCACCGAGCTGGCCGATCTCAGCGGGCGCGTTGCGCTGCTGACCGGCGGCCGGGTCAAGATCGGCTACCAGGCCGGACTCAAGCTGCTGCGCGCCGGCGCCGAGCTGATCGTGACCACGCGCTTCCCGCGTGATTCGGCCGCGCGCTATGCGGCCGAGCCGGACTTCGCCGACTGGGGGCATCGCCTGCAGGTGTTCGGTCTGGACCTGCGCCACACGCCCAGTGTCGAGGCTTTCTGCCGCGAGCTGCTGGCGACCCGCGAGCGGCTGGACTTCATCATCAACAACGCCTGCCAGACCGTGCGCCGCCCGCCGGAGTTCTACGCGCACATGATGGCCGCCGAGACCGCGGCGCTGCGCGATACACCCGAAGCGGTGCGCAAGCTGATCGGCAGCTACGAAGGCCTGCGCAGCCACGACCTGTTGCATCAAGCCACTGAGGAGCTGGCCGCCGCCTCGGCGCTGCAGGTCGGCAACGGCCGCGAGATCACCGGGACCGCCGGCCTGACCCGCGCCGCCGAGCTGTCACAGGTGCCGCTGCTGGCCGAGGAACTGCTGGGCCAGAAGCACCTGTTTCCCGAAGGTCGGCTCGACCAGGACCTGCAGCAGGTCGACCTGCGCGGGCGCAACTCCTGGCGCCTGCTGATGGCCGAGGTGCCGTCGGTCGAACTGCTGGAGACGCAGCTGGTCAATGCCATCGCGCCGTTCATCATCAATGCGCGGCTCAAGCCGCTGATGCTGCGCACGGGCGGTTCCGAACAGCCGCGCCGCGACAAGCACATCGTCAACGTGTCCGCGGTGGAGGGGCAGTTCTACCGCAACTTCAAGACCACCCGGCATCCGCACACCAACATGGCCAAGGCCGCGCTCAACATGATGACGCGCACCGCCGCGGCCGATTACCACGGCGACGGCATCCACATGAACTCGGTCGACACCGGCTGGGTGACCGACGAGGACCCGGCCGAGCTCGCCGCACGCAAGACGCTGGAGGAACGCTTCCACCCGCCGCTGGACATCATCGACGGCGCCGCGCGCATCGTCGACCCGATCATCCACGGCATCAACACCGGCGAGCACGTGTGGGGCCAGTTCCTCAAGGATTACAAGCCGACCGACTGGTGAGGCCGCGATGTGCCGGCGTCGGCGACGCGGCACTGAAGCCGCGACCGGCGTTGTAGGAGCGGCTGCAGCCGCGATTGGCCGCTGCGACTGAAACCAAGTTTTGATCGCGGCTGAAGCCGCTCCTACGGGTAGCCGATGGAGCGCCGTCCCGGAGGCCTACTCCGCCTGCTCGCCCTCGCCGTGCTGCGTGCCCTTCACGTGTTTCTCCAGCCAGGCGTCACTCTCGGCCAGCATGTGCAACACCGACTCGCGCGCGCGGTAGCCGTGCGATTCGTTGGGCAGCATCACCAGCCGGGCGTTGCCGCCCAGGCCCTTGATCGCGGCGAACAGGCGCTCGCTCTGGACCGGGAAGGTGCCGGAATTGTTGTCCTGCTCACCGTGGATGATCAGCAGCGGGGCCTTGATGTTCTGGGCATGGTTGAACGGCGACATCGCCAGGTAGGTGCCCTGCGCCTGCCAGTAGTTGCGCTCCTCGGCCTGGAAACCGAACGGGGTGAGCGAGCGGTTGTAGGCACCGCTGCGGGCGATGCCGGCCTTGAACAGGTCGGTGTGGGCCAGCAGGTTGGCGGTCATGAAGGCGCCGTAGGAATGCCCGCCGACCGCGATCCGCTCGACCAGCCGGTACCGGCCGGCGAGCAGGTCCTGCGCGGCGGTCATCGGCGCAGGACCGCGCGCATGACGTCGGCGGCGATCGGCGCCGACAGCGCGCCACCGGTGGCGGCCGCACCCACGTCGCCGCCGTCCTCGATGACCACGGCGACCGCGACCTTCGGGTCGTCGGCCGGTGCGAAGGGCGTGGTGGTGGCGGCGTCGGATTCCATGGCCAGAACCTACAGGTCACATGCGCGAGGGCCGATAGCCGACGGGATGGCACTCGAGCCGCACGCAGCCCCACTTCCCCAGCGAGATGCGCCGCACCTGGTGGACGTCCCGCCGGTGGCCCCTGCCCCGAGTCGCTGGCGCCAGCCGCGCGGCGCCGCCGTGGGCGCGGGCGACCTCGTCGACGATGTAGAGGCCCAGGCCCACGCTGCGGGTAGCGGCGCCAACGACCGTGCCGCGTACCATGGGCTGGAACAGCGAGCCCTGCAACGCCTCGGGGATCGGCTCGCCTTCGTTGTGGACCGAGATGGTGCACTCGGCATCGATCGAGGTCGACACCACCACCGGCGCGCCGGGCCGGCCGTAGGCCACCGCGTTGGACACCAGGTTGCCGACCAGTTGGCCCAGCCGGACCGGATCGGCCTCGCAATGGCCGTCGCCCTGCCGGAAATGCTCGATGCGCGCCTCCGGATAGGCCTGCGACAGTTCCGCCACCTGCGCGGCGACCGTGTCGTGCAGGTCGATCGGCTGGCGCGTGATCGCCATGCCCTGCCCCAGGCGCGAGCGAGTCAGGTCCAGCAGGTCGTTGATCAGGGCCAGCGCGCGGTCGGTAGCGCGGTCGATGTTGCCCAGCAGCGGCCGGTACCGCTCCGGCAGGTCGAGCATCCGCAGCACCTCCCCGCCCGTGCGGATGGTGCCAAGCGGCGTGCGCAGGTCGTGGCTGACGATGGCCATCATCTGCTCGGCGAACTCGCGGGCCGCGCGCTGCTGCGTTGCCAGCTCCTCGGCCCGCTTGCGCGCGGCCAGCAGTTCGCGCTCGTAGGCGTGCCGGTCCGTAGCGATGAACAGCGCGATCTCGTGGACCACCGCGCCGTCACGCTCGCGGCGGATGGCATTCATCACCATCGGCAGCGGCCCGGCGCCCTCGCGCGTGACGTCGAGCTTGATCTCTGTCACCGAGCCCTGCATGCGCAGCAGCGGCATCCACTGTGTCTGGTGGAAGATCCGTCCGCCCACCGTCAGCAGGTCCTGGAACCGGCGCCTCCCGACCAGCGCTCCGCCCTCCACGCCGACCCAGCCGCAAAACGTGTCGTTGGCCCGCAGCAGCAGGCCGTCGTCGTCGGTGACCAGCAAGCCGCAGGGAGCATGCTCGTAGAGCACCTCGGTGCCGCCGGTGTCGTGGTCAGTTGCGCCCACGCCCGCCGCGCGCCGCCAGCTCGCAGAGGAATTCGTCCATCGCGGCCATGCTTTCGGCCGGCGCGCTCAGGTGCGGGCAATGGCCGACATTGCTGATCACGCGCAAGGTCGGATCCGGCAGCGTGCGCGCCATGTACTCGCCCACGGCCAGCGGAGCGATGAGGTCGTCGCTGGACTGCAGGACCAGCGCGGGGGCGTGCAGCTTTGGCAGGTCGGCACGGTTGTCGGACAGGAAGGTCACCCGCGCGAAGTGGGTGGCGATCTCCGGGTCGGTGCGGCAGAAGCTGTTGGTGAGCTCCTCGGCCAGCTCGGGCCGGTCAGGCGCGCCCATGATGGTCGGCGCCATGCTGCTGGACCAGCCCAGGTAGTTGCCCTCCATCGTTTCCAGCAGCGAGTTGATATCCTCGCGGCTGAAGCCGCCGACGTAATCCCCGTCATTGATGTAGCAGGGCGACGGCCCCAGCATCACATGCGCCTGGAACAGCTCCGGTGCTTTGATGCCGGCCAGCATCCCGATGATCGCGCTCACCGAGTGGCCGACCACCACGGCGGGCCCCTCGGCGAACTCGCGCACCACCTCGATCAGATCATCCGCATGGCCCTGCAGCGTGTCGTACCGATTGCTGTTGTAGGCCGACAGGTCCGAGCGGCCGCTGCCAACCAGGTCGTAGCGAATGGTGCGGTAGCGGTCTTCGTAGAACGGCGCTATCAACCGCCACATGTTCTGGTCGCAACCGAAGCCATGGGCGAACACCATGCTTGTTGGCCCCTGGCCGGCAACGGTGACGTGGTGACGCTCACGCAGGTTCATGGGTGCGGGTCCGGTGAAAGGCCGATAAGGATCGCATATCGCGTCGTGGGGGCAACGTGGACGGGAATCCGGCCAGAGCGTGCCCGCCCGCTGGCATACTGTGGTGCACGGTGTCGCACCACGCGCCCGCCAGACACCCGTGCTGCCCAAAAGGGCGAACGGTCGCCATGGTCGCTGACCTGTCGGATTTCATCGCCGCGAACAACGCGTTGATCGTTGACGAGTGCGAAGCGTTCGCGCGGACCCTGGGGCCGGCCGCCCAGGACATGGACCGGGACGCCCTGCGTGACCACATCGATCAGATCCTCGTCACCATCGCGGCGGACATGAAGGTGCCGCAGACAGAGCGGGAATGGTCGGAAAAATCCAAGGGGCACGCGCCGGTGACGGCAGGCGGGCCGGACCCGGCCGCGGAGACGCATGGCACGTTGCGCGCGGCCAGTGGCTTCGACATCAACCAGACCGCGGCGGAGTGCCGGGCATTGCGTGCGTCGGTGATCCGGTTATGGCTCGAGACCTCGCCGACGCTAGGGCCGCGCCAGGGGGAAGACCTGACGCGCTGTGGTCGCGCCGGCCTGCTCCACCGCTTGTTTCGGCTCGGTCAGTTCGACCTGTTCGACGCCATCGGTGGCGAGGATGGCGACGGTCTTGTTTTGAAGCGCACTGCTCATGGGACCTCCTGCGAATCCGGACGCGGCAACGCGCCGCAGCCCGCAGGATGCATCACGGCTGCATGGGCGCGACGTGACCATGCAGCCGGGCAGGATCACACTCCGAACGGTGGGTCGGCCGTGGGCGATCCCACGACGCTCAGGGTTGAATAACCCTACCGCGGCCCCCTGTCGCGCAACGCCAGGCGTTCCGGCGCCAGCGCGCCGCTGATGTAGGCAAGCTCGACCATCTCCTCGAAGAAGTCGATCTTGGCGTCCGCGCTCAGGTTGACCCAGGCCATCAACTGGGCGCGCTCGGCGTCCTCGAAGCTGGAGTCCAGCGGGTGGCCGGGACTCATCGGACGCTCCCCTCCCCGGCGTCATGTATCTGCTGGAGCTTGTCGATGTCCTCCAGGTCGCGCGGACGCCCTGCGCGACGCTTCATCTCGATCAGGTGCGGGATGGAAGCGATCCGGACCTTCGAGCCACTCAGGTCCTTGACCACCGCTTCCGCCATCAGATCCTCGAACCCGATGGGTTCGTCGATGAACACGTCC
>JAHWKC010000175.1 GCA_019348095.1 Pseudomonadota bacterium
GCGTCGGGCGACCACTTCGTCGGCGGCGAGTTCACCGCCGTCGGCAGCGCCCCGAACTACCCCGGCCGGGCGCGCCGGCTCATCGGGTTGCTGATCGACCGCGAGTTCGGCCTCGCGGCGTGGCAGCCGGCGTGGCTGCTGGGCGTGCCGGCGGTGGCGCTGCTGGCGCGGCGGCCGCCGGTCTCCTGGAACGTGCTGTGGTTGCCGCTGACCGCCGGTTGGCTCAACGCGACGTTCGTGGCGCTGACGATGATGTTTCCAGCTCCCGCGGCGGCTCATGACGAAAGCGGCCTGGCCGGAGGTCTGGCCGCAGGTTTCATTCACCCGCTGTCCGGGCTCGATCACGCGCTCGCAATGGTGGCGGTCGGGTGGTGGGGCGCGAATCTCGGACGCCCGTTGATCGGTGTCCTGCCGATCGTGTTTCCGCTGACGATGGCGGTTGGCGGCGCGCTGGCGATCGCTCAGCTGCCGCTTCCGCCGGTCGAAATCGGAATCGCGATATCGGTGCTCGCGCTGGGGCTGATGGTGATGCTTGCAGTGCGCGCGCCGGTGATCGTCGCCGCCGCGATCGTCGCCGCGCTCCTCGCGACCTTGGAGGACCTCGCGGTAGTCAACGACGCGGACATCGTGCTTACCACCTGGACCAGCGAGGCGTTCGCGGCTGCCCAGGGTGTTCGGAAGCGACGGGCCGCTGAGGCCGGCGCAACGATCACCCCGTCCGGCGACCGCATGAAATTCATCGGCGCGAGCGCGATGAAGGCCGATCGCGTGCTGGTGCTCGGCAGGCAGGAGTGGACCGGGCGCCTCGCCGGGTGCGGCGAGGGCAAGACCTCCGGCGCGACCAGGACGTTCGTATCGAAGGCCTATCTCACCGACACCTCGCACGATGGCTTCGACGAGGCGTTCGCCGACAAGACGCGGCGCATCGGAGTCAGCGAGGAACTGCAGCGATGCCTGGAAATCGCCGGCACCGCCAGCCTGGTCAGCACGCTGCCGCTCGACCCCGACAACGTGATCGTCAACCAGCTCAACGAGATCACCCTGAGCGGCAGCTATCACCTCTATAACCTGCGCACGAACGAGACGGAGCTTCTGTTCCGTGCCAACGGGCGTACCTCGCCGGGACTGTTCGACCCGCGCACCGGCAAGGTGCTCACCCGCGTCGAACTGGAGTCCGTCGGCGGCAGCGAGTACGAGCAGCGCATCTCGATCCTCGACGAGGAGACCGGCGAGTTCGAACTCCACGACAAGCTGTCCAACCGGCTGACCGAACGCCATTCGGTCGGGATCGTCGGACGCGACGAAGCCACCGGCAAATACTACGTTCTCACCGATTTGTTCGCGGACCAGATGCAGGCGTGGATGTACGACCCGGCCAAGCGCGAATTCGATTCCGAGCCGCTGCTGGCGCATCCGCAGTTCTCGATCGGCAGCCTGATCTTCGGATCGCAACCGAGCGACTTCAATCGTGTCCTGGGATTCACTGTCGGCGACATGCAGCGCACGGCCGTGTACGTCGACCCTGAGATGCGCGCCATCCACGACGGCATCAAGGCGGCGTTCCCCGATCAGAGCGTCGTCATCGGCGGCTACAACGACGATCGATCGCGCGTGCTGTTCACCACGCACAGCGCGCAGCACCCGCCGTCCTACCACCTGCTCCTGGACCGCAAGCGCGTGCAGACGCTGGGCAGCCAGCGTCCGTGGATCGATGCCGGGGACATCGGCGAACAACGCTGGGTGAGCTATCGCGCACGCGACGGCATGCAGATTCCCGCGATCCTGGACCTTCCGGCCGGCTGGACCCCGGAGGATGGTCCGCTGCCTACGGTCATCCACCCGCACGGCGGCCCGTGGGCACGCGATTACGGTGGCTGGGACCTGTCGGGCTGGGTGCCGTTCCTGACCTCCCGCGGTTACGCGGTACTGCGCCCGCAGTACCGCGGCTCCGCCGGCCTGGGCCGCGAGCTGTGGCTTGCCGGCGACTCGCAATGGGGCAAGGCGATGCAGGACGACAAGGACGACGGCGCGGCGTGGCTGGTCGAACAGGGCATCGCCGATCGCGACCGCCTGGCAATCTTCGGTTATTCGTACGGCGGCTTCGCGGCCGCGGCCGCGGCGGTTCGCCCCGACAGCCCTTACCAGTGTGCGATCTCCGGTGCCCCGGTTACCGATCTGGGCCGGCTTGGGACGAGCTGGAGCGAGGACCGGCTCCAGCGCATCCTGCAGGGACGCACCGTTACGGGCATGGATCCGATGCTCAATGCGGGCAAGGCCGCGCTTCCGATCCTGCTGTACGTCGGCGACCGCGACGTCCGCACGCCGGCGTTCCACGCGCGCGACTTCTACGAGACCGCCCGCCTGCATACGACGGCGAAGTTCGAGCTGATCCCCGACATGCCGCACAGCATGCCTTGGTACTACCGGCACCACCAGAAGACGCTGGGCCTGATCGAGCACTACCTGGCCGAGGAGTGTGGGCCGGAAGGGCTCTGACCCAGCCGCCGACGGGGTGTCCAGCCGCCCGCGGCCTGGCCAGAGCTCAGGCCCGGGAGCGGCTTGCAAGCAACTCTCACGCCATGTATACATTCATCGCTCTTTAACGATGCTTTAACGCAGTCATCACCCAGGGGAAACAAGCAATGCAGATGCGCAACACAACACGCGGGCCCAAGCTCCTGCCGCTGGCAGTCGCCGTGCTCGCAGGCCTACACAGCGTCGCGGCCGTGGCCCAGTCCGAGACCGACGCGCAGCAGGAGCAGACTCAGCAGCAGGAGGAGGCGCAGCAACAGGCGCAGGCTCCGCAGGAGGACGTGGTCGTCGAGCTAGACCGCCTGACCGTCACCGGCTCGCTCCTGCGCCGGGTCGAGTACGACTCCGTCTCGCCTGTCCAGGTCATCACCGCGGACACCAACATCGCCCTGGGCCAAGTCGAAGCCGCCGAGTTCCTGCAGAGCTCGAGCATTGCCGCGGGCTCCACCCAGATCAACAACCAGTTCAGCGGCTTCGTCATCGAAGGCGGCGCGGGCGTGCAGACCGTTTCCTTGCGCGGTCTCGGTGCGCAGCGCTCGCTGGTCCTGCTGAACGGCCAGCGCCCGGGGCCGGCCGGCACCCGCGGCCAGGTCGGCGCATTCGACCTCAACGTCATCCCGACCTCGATCATCCAGCGCGTCGAGTTGCTGAAGGACGGCAGCTCCTCGATCTACGGCTCGGACGCGGTGGCCGGCGTGGCCAACGTCATCACCCGCAAGAACGTCGATCGTCCCGAGATCACCGTCAATGCCCGCGCGCCGTTCGACGGCGGTGGTGAAACCTTCACCGTCTCGGGCGCGACCGGCTGGAACTTTGACCGCGGCGCCATCACGCTTGCGGCCGAGTGGTTCAAGCGCGAGCCGCTGAAGGTCAGCGACCGCGACTACTTCAGCTGCTCCCGTGATCTGTTCACGGACGCGGAAGGCAACAGCATCGACCGCGAGGACCGTTCGATCCTCGCCGGCACCGAACTCGCCGGCTGCGGCAACCTGTATGCGAATACGGTGATCGACGCCCTGATCGGCGCCCGCTATATCCCGTCGCCGGACGGCTCGACCGTGGGCCTGATCCCGGGCTACCGCCCTCGCCGCAATGAGACCTACACCGGTCCCGGCGGACAGGCCTTCTACGAGGACGTGCTGAACTTCGATTTCTACGGCGACCAGTACATCAGCAACGAGCTGGAGCGCTTCAGCATCTACTCCGGCGCCGAATTCGCGCTCGGCAGCGTCAACTGGAACGCCGAGGTGCTGCTCAACCGCCGTGAGAACGAGTCCAGGCGCTTCCGTCAGTTCTTCCCGTTGGTGGGTGGTTCAACCTCACTCATCCCGGGATTCGGCTACGCCAACGATCCCGACTACGCCGCTCCGGTTCCGTCCGGCGTGGCCCTGCCGGTGATACCGTTCCGTTCCAACGGCAACGAGTCGGTCGATTACTACTACGTGTCCACCGGTCTGGACGGCCTGGTCACCTGGACCGATACCTGGGCATGGCAGGTCGATACTGGCTATTCGCGCTCGGACGGCGACTACTCCAGCCTCGGCATCGTCGCCTCGCGTTCGGGCGACGTCCGCTTCGACGACAGCGCCCCGGTGATCGACTACTTCGACCCCGCCGTACTGAACGGCGATCGTATGGATGACCTGGAAGCGCAGATCGGCCAGTGGCATACCGGCAACACCGTCTACGACCAGCTCACGGCCAGGGGCGTCGCGACCGGTGAGCTGTTCGACCTGCCGGCCGGTGCGGTGGCTGCCGCGGTCGGCGTGGAATACCGCGACTACAGCATCGACGACCAGCCCAGCAATCTGTCCAGGACCGGCGACCTGTGGGGCCAGTCCTCGGCCCAGGTCACCCAGGGCGAAGACTCGGTCAGGGAACTCTTCACCGAGGTGGAAGTGCCGCTGGTCAGTGGCGTCCCCGGCTTCGAAGAGCTCAAGGTCAACGTCTCCGGCCGTACCTTCGAATACGACTCCATCGAAGGCAGCGACAGCATCTGGAAGTTCGGCATGAGCTGGCAGATGACGCCGTCGCTGCGTGTACGCGGCACCCGCGGCACTTCGTTCCGCGCTCCGGGCCTGTACGAGCTGTACCTGGGCAACCAGACCGGCTTTGTCGGCCAGCTGGCCATCGATCCGTGCATCAACTGGGCCGAAAGCACCAACGACTTCCTCCGCGCGAACTGCGCCGCCGCCGGCATTCCGGGCGACTTCGCAGGCGGTAGTTCATCGGCCACGATCGTATCCGGTGGCGGCGCCGGCGTGCTGAGGCCGGAAAGCTCACTGGCCGAAACAGTCGGTGTCGTGTTCACGCCGGAGTTCGCCGACTTCAGCGTAGCGCTGGACTACTGGTCCTACGACATCCGCGACACGATTTCGCAGCTCGGCGGTGGCGCGATCCTCGGCGGCTGCTACGGCTCGCCGGTGTTCCCCAACGCGTTCTGCGACCTGTTCGAGCGCAATGCGCCCGACCACCCGACGGCACCCAACGCAATCACCGTGGTCCGCGATTCGTACCTCAACGTGAACCAGCTGAAGACGCGCGGGTACGACCTGCTGTTCCGCTACGAGAACGACTTCGCGGCGGGCAACCTGGGGCTGAACACCCGCTACAGCGCCGAGCCGGAGGCTCCGGCTGTCCTGTACTACGGCGACTTCGGCGGTCGCGGGCCGGGCAAGCTAATCGAGGCGCGCTACGAGGGCGATCGGCTCGTGCCGTGGCGTTCGCGCAAGGAGCTGGTCGAGGCGATCCCGCCGCTGGCGCGCCGCTTCCCCAGCACGGACGCCTACGCTGCGGCCTCGCTGGAGGATATTTTCGGG